>JBAXWB010000008.1 GCA_037128595.1 bacterium | reverse complement strand
TGGGCGGGTCAAAGGCGGAGGCCGGGACGGATGGGCTGACAGCATGGCCACGGGACTCGAGATACTTGTCGAAGCAACCGGTTCGGTCTTTTCCATCCGTTAGCAGGTCATTTTCGGGGAACAGGATAGGGAGTATATGGGTTGGTTGGGTGAAAGATGAACATAACAGTAGTTTAACAATGAAGGGTGAAAGATGAACATAACAAATGGGACGAGTTGGTATTTGAGAATGATCATGGTGTTGGGGTTGGCCACAGCGGCGTGCGGCAACAACATCGTAGTGACTAACGTTGCCCTGAGCATGGCACCGGCAGGCTACACCGATGTTCAGTTCGATCTCAGTTGGTCCAACTCCTGGCGCGCGACGTGGACGGAGCTTTCCACCGCGACCGTCGTGACGAACTGGGATGCGGCCTGGGTGTTTGTCAAGTTCCGGGCTAATGGCGACTGGGTCCACGCCACTCTGGCGCAGACCGGGCACACGGCGCCCGCGGGGGTCAGTATTGATCCGACCAGCGATGGGAAGGGCGCGCTCATCCACCGTTCGACGAGCGGGTCAGGCGATGTGAGTTACACCAACGGTGCCATCAAACTGCGCTGGAACTACGCCGCGAACGGCGTGGTCTCTGCCAATCTGGTGGATGTCAGCGTGGAGGCGATCGAGATGGTGTATGTCCCGAGCGGCAGTTTCTATGTGGGATCCGGCGGTAGTGAGGCTGGTTCCTTCTATACCTACCCAACCACCACGAATCCCTATCTGATCACCAATGAGGCGGCGATTACGGTGGGGACGGCGGCCGGCAATCTCTACTATGCAACCGCCGCCAATCAGGGAGATGCATCCGGCCCCATTCCGGCGCTGTTTCCGAAGGGGTACACCGCCTTCTACTGCATGAAATACGAGGTTACCCAAGGGCAGATCGCTGACTTTTTGAACAAACTGACCGTGACCCAGGCAGCCATCTATCCGAATCAGAACGGAAATTCGCGTTACACCATCAGCGGCAGCTACCCTAATTTTGTCGCCAGCGCGCCGGACCGCGCGTGCAACTGGTTAACTTGGGGTAGCATGAAAGCCTATGCGGCGTGGGCCGGATTGAGGCCGATGACCGAACTCGAGTTCGAGAAGGCGTGTCGAGGGGTGGCGGCATCCGTGCCGAATGAGTGCGCGTGGGGGACCACCAATATTGTCCTCGCACTAGGGACGAGCGGGACGGACGGGAGCGGGACGGAGACGGCCACTCCCGGCACCGCGAACTGCAACGCTGACCGTAATAACGGAGGTGGTTTTAATGGCCCTGTCCGTGCGGGAATCTTTGCGACGGCGATTTCGACGCGGGAGCTAGCGGGGGCAAGTTACTGGGGCGCAATGGAAATGAGCGGCAACCTTTTTGAGTCCCTCGTGACGGCAGGGAATTCGGGTGGAAGAAATTTCGCGGGCAGTCATGGTACGGGGGCATTGTCCAGCCTTGGCGTGGCCACCAACGCGGACTGGCCTACGGCGGGGGGGTTACGTGGCGGTTGTTATAGCACCCTCAGAGGTTCTGCCATGGGTGTTTCTGATCGCACCTTAGGCGCTTACTCGCCCACTGCGCCGGATGACCACCAGGGTTTCCGGGCTGTGCGAACCGCGCCGTGATCCGGCAGGGAAGTCGCGCTTGGTATCTGATTGCGCCCGGACGAGGAGTCGCTCATGAGGCTCGTGAGTGACTTCTCGCGGACGGCGATGAAGAATGGGCAACTTCCAAAACCTATTTGCCCTAAGGAGACCCAATGAGACCCGTCCTTCAAACCATCGCTTTTACAGAAAAAAAATTGCTTTGTGCGATCCTTGGATTGCTGCTCGCTATGGCAACTTTTGCTGGGGCGGCGGAGGCCAAGCCCAAGGTTGTCCTCGGCCTGGGCTCAGGTGATGCGGCCAAGTACAATGTGGAATTCATGAGATTCGACCGGCGCATCCCGCTATTCACAGAGAACAACATCCAGGCATCACTGTTTGACGCAAGCGGGTTGTGCCGTGAGAACTGGACGGAAGAGCAACTGTATCAGACCTTCAGGAAATATCATGTGATAGCTTTTGGCACGTCCCCCGAAGGCGTATACAAACTCGACGATCAGTTCCTGAAACGCGCCGAGGTTGTGGGCAAGGCCCTGATGCGCTACGTGCAGGAGGGCGGCGGATTATTTGTACAACCTCAACCCGTACGGTATCCGGGTGGAGACGATGAGAAATACTGGAACCTGGTGCTGGCCCCCTTCGGACTGGAGATCCTGCACGAGGGACTATTCGACAAGACCCGCGCCTTCGAAGGAAAGACAATTGGCAAAGCGACCTTCTGGTTCACCCGCAACATCCTGCCTCATCCTGTGACGGAAGGGGTTTCGGGCCTTTGTCTGCCGCTGCATGGTCAGGTGCCAGCGGCTGGGCTCGTGGCCATGAAATATGCACCGGAATGGCAGGTAATTGTCAGGGGCGAGAAAGAGGCTAAAAGCTACCAAGTAGATCTTTCCAGGGGTGAGAATGGGATAAATATCGGAAAAGAAGGTTCCTGTGCAAGCGAACCGCCCGTTCTGGCCGTACGCACTTTCGGCAAAGGTCGGGTGGTCTGCTATCCCCTTTCGCCTATTTTCGCTGGCAATAACTATGGCAATCCCCTTTGGTCGCAGATTGTGGAAAGCAAGGGCGATCCCGATGCCAGCCGCCCCAGCCAGGGCATGAAACTGCAGATGAACGCCTATCGCTGGCTGGCCGCTTCGGCCTTGGCCATTCCGGAATTCGGCACCTACCGTCCGGATCCCTACCAGCCGGTGACTTTTCCGGCAAGTATCGACTGGAGTAAGGGTAAATTTGCGGCCATGACCCCAGATAAACTTGCCGCCCTCTCGACGGAATACGCCGCCATGAAAAGAGTCAGGGCCGTGGTCGGGGCGCACACCGCCTACAGCGATGGCAAGGGCACGGTGGCCCAGTACGTTGCGGCGGCCAAGGCGGCTGGGGTGCAGGTGCTGGTCTTTGCCGATCCGCTGGAGAAGTTGACGGGTGAGACCTTGGCAAAACTCAAGGCCGATTGCGCCGAGGCCTCCAAGGCGGGCGATTTCTACGCCTGTCCGGGGATCGAGTTTACTGACGGTATAGGTAACCGCTGGGCCTTCTGGGGCGAGAAACTGGTCTTCCCTGACGCATCGTTCAAGGACCGTACGCGCACCTACGTGCAGTGGGACGGTAAAAAGGTGAACCTCTACGGACAATACAACATTGCCTGCGGCTTCACAGGTTCCGCCCTGCTGGACTATCAGCAACTCCGCAAAAACGGGGCGCACCCGGAAAACCTCTGGTGGTTCTTTCATTATCTGCCGTTGGTCTACGATCACGGGAATCTTATTGCGGACAACTATGCGGACTTTCTCTTTGGCTTGCGCGATATGCGTTCCGCTGTGGTTTCGTCGTTCACCCGCATCACTGATCCGTCCGAGGTGGCTGCGGCGGCCAGCCTCTGTTACACCGGGTTCAACAGTTTGGACAATGCCAGAGAAGCCCTGAACACGCGCTGCGGTGCCGAAGACAAAGCCCGGGCGGCGGGGCAATTTGTGAGCCAGGGCCCGTCCGTGCTGATGTGGTTCTCGCCCAACGATAACTCGCAGATGGAAGCCAATTGGAAATACATCCGCGGCGCGCAGCGCGTCCGGCTCTGTTTTGCGGTACGCTCCGACCAGGGCATTGCGGAAGTCAAGGTGCATGACGCCGACTGCGGTACCATCCGCCGCTTCCTGGGGCACGGTGAGAAACTTCTGGAGCGGGAATTCGAACTCGTGCATGACCAGCAACACTATCTGACGCTGGAAGTCATCGATACAGCGGGCCAGCGTGCCTTCTCCAGTCTCATCAAGATGTTCTGCTACAAGAGCGGCCTCTACCGTTGCGGCGACAACTTGAACATTCTCGGCCCCACCGCCATGTGCTGGATTCCGGACCGGAATGAGTTCTTCCCCGCAGCCAAGGATTTTCGCAACGGCGACGACTACAGCCTGACAGGATGGGACACCTCCAGTCTCGGTCTGGGCGTGCCTCAGCCTTGGGCGCAACTCAACGACCTGATCACTTTCAAGGAGGCGGGGGGTGAGTATCCGCATCCGTCAAAACTGAACGCCATCCCCAGCCGCCTGATGGACGTAGGCATCAACAATTACAATCTCCAGATCGCCACCATGCGCATGACGCACCTGTCGGAACGCTTCGAAACCGCGCAACGCCCCACGCCCTCCGCGGCAACGGTGCCGCGCGACGTGGGTGACCTCGAGTTCTATGACCGAACCCACACGATCTTTGCACCCATGGAGCGCGAGGACATGTTTGTGTCTTGGAATTACCGCCGTAGCAAGGAAGGTCGCAAGGACTACAAGGGTGGAATCATCTGGCACGAGGGGGAGTATCGCTTCAAAAAAGATGTGACGCTCCAGGGAACTCTCCCGATTCCCCTGTTCGATGCGCGTTGCCCGACGGACCTGGCCAGAAACATAGGCACGATGTTCATTGTTACCGATGCCGACGGGGTCACAAAGATATCCGCGGTTCGTGACGAGAAGAAGCCTGAACGGATGATGGGCCGCATTCGGCCCGGTGGCTACGCCGCGTATATGACGACCCCGGTGGGGTATCTCGGCCTGCTGGTTCCGGCGGACATGGATTTTGCGTATGAGGCGCGGTTTCCTGCCACCGAGGGATTTAAGGCCGGGCTGGGGCGGGACGGCCAGGTGATCAAGGCCGGAACCGTCCTTAAGTATCGGTTCGGGGTCGGAACCTTTGCAGACGACAAGTTTGACAATGCCCTTCTGGAGCACACGATCAAGGCCTTGAATTTTGGCGGAGGACAGGCAGGCTATCCGGTCGAGATGAAGGTCGGTGAATGCAAGGATGCCGTCTTCTTCTTCACGGCGGCGGCAAAGAAGGGCGAAGCCCTCTTCTCCCTGGGACCCCAGGCACTCATCATTGACCTGCCGGTCCGGGTGCAGGGTATCGAGAATAACGGTTGCGTCGCCGTATACAGCACCAAGTGCCCCTGGTTTCGCTTTATTCCGGTGGATGCGGCTGGCACAGCCTGGCTGACGGAACCGATCGACCAGAAGAACGAAATGTGGGTGGGCAATGTCTTCACGTGCGACCGCAAGGAAGTGAAACTCACCCTTGTGGTGGATGGTCAGGCCGAGGGCCAGAAGCCCTTCATTGAACTGCACAATCCCACCGACAAGGACATCGAGACCACCGTACGTTCGCCCGCGCACGCGCCGCTCTTCTGCGGCATGACGGGCACGGTCAAGATCCCCGCCGGCGAGAGTGTGCGCCTGCAGATCGACGGAAAAAGTTTCCAGCCGTTGAACCAGTGAAGGACATGACCGTTATGCAAACTGAATTACTGATTGCCGACCTGCGTTGTGCCTTGCCGGCCAACGCCTGGACAGATGCCGACAGCAATGTCACGAAACCGATGAGTATGCCATCGGCGGGCAAATGGCGGATCATCGACTACAAATCCACGGCGTACAGCGGCAGCCTGCTTTGGACTATCTTCCCCGATGCTGCACCGATCCGCATTCCGCTGGGTCGCACGGGCTGGCATGCGATCTCCATCGGCATGAGCAATCTGCCGTGGGATCTGATCGTGGAGGCGCGATTGACTGGCGATACACGCTGGGATTTGATCGAGAGTAATTGCCGTCACAGGCATCAGTTAGAGGCGCAAGGGAGCAATGGGCTGTTGGCGGGTCCGCAGCCATTGCACGAACTTCCCTGGAAGTTCGCGGATCTCACCGGCCGCGATTTGGAGATCCGTTATCCGGTTGACCTCCATTCCCATCAAGTCGGTTGGTATTGTGCGGTGTTCTCGGTGCGCGCCACTCCGGTGCGGCCCGAGGACGTGTCGGCGCTGACCACACGGCAACGCCGGCGTCTGGTGCATGGCTGCGCGGCCTTGCCTCCCTACTATGGCGACCGGTTCGACGACGGTGCCTGGGACACAGTCTATTACGACCATCCGGGAACCGATGTCGTCCTGTGGCCGTCGAAGGTAGGCGCATTGGCCGGGGAGGGCGCGTGGGATGTGGCGGACAACTTCCGCTGGCAGCCGATTTTGCGTGAAGTGCATGCCATGATTGCCCGCGGTGAAGACCCGTTGCAAGGGGCAATTGACCGCGCGCACAAGCATAGCAAGCGGTTCTGGATGGGGTTGCGTCCGCAGGCGTGGGTGGCACCACCACCACTGCATCAGGTCTTTCGCTCGCCCTTCTTCACGGCCCATCCGGAGTTTCGTTGCCTGGATGCCGAGGGGCAGGCGCTCGGGCAATTGAGCGTGGCCTTTCCTCCGGTGCGGGAGCGGCTCGGTACGATGCTGGCCGAACCCATGGAACGTGGGGCAGACGGGGTGCTAATCTCCTGCCATCGCGGACATCCACTGGTGCAATATGAGGCGCCGGTTCAGACGCGGTTCAAGGAGCGGTTCGGCGTGGAGGTGTGTGGTGTCCCCGAGACGGACGAACGCTTGCAGGAGGTCTGGGCGGAATTCGTGACCCAGTGGCTGCGCGAACTGCGCCGCTTGCTCGATCAGGCGGGACCGACGGCACTGGCCAAACGCCGTGAATTGGCGGTCATAACCGGTCCGAATTTGGCGTGGAACCGGCGGCTGGGGCTGGATATTGCGGCCTGGGCACGCGAGGGGCTTGTCGATGTGGTCATGCCTTTCCCGCGCCGCACGCCGTTTACCGTCGCTATGACGCCGTGGCCGCAGCCTGGCGAGCTGGCGGACGGGCCGGTTGATGTTCCAGCCTATCATGCAGCAGTTGCTGGCACGGCCATGCAGGTTATCCCCTGCGTAGGGCACTACGGAGACCGTTTCTCCCGATATGGTGGCAGTGGCATTTCGGTGCCGCCGCGTGATAAGTTCCTGAGAACCGCAGACGGTTACTATTCGGCGGGCGCCGATGGCCTTTGCTGTGCGGAGGAGGACGTGGCGCTTGCCGGCGCGGGTCTTGAAAATCCCGACCTGATGCGACTCTGGTGCGCACACTATTTGCCGCCACAGGGCAATACGATGGAATCCATGGCGGATGTCTGTATGTCCAGGAACGCGCCAGGCATTGGGTATTAGATTGCCATTACATTCATAAGAGGAACCTATGCATAAAGAGAATGAATTGCAGTCGCGGCAGTCGGGAGCTGTTAAGGAATCTGCCGAGTTGCTGATCACCGATATGCGTTGCGCATTGCCCGCAGAGGCATGGACGGATAGCGGCGCCCGGGTGGACCGTCAGGAACGAAGTCAACCGCCCGCCGGCAAATGGCAGGCGCTGCCCTATCGCAGCCAGCTCTACGAGGGGACTATGTTGCGCACGGTCTCTGCGGACGCCGCGCCGTTACGCATCCCGCTCGGACGCACCGGGTGGCACGCGCTCTACCTCGTCATCGCCCATGCGTCCGGTGGTGATACGCATATCGAAGCGCGCCTGACCGGAGATGACTCGTGGCGTCTCGTCGCGGATGCCAACTGCTCTTACGTTCCCGACGAATCGACCGGCACCCGGGGCCGCCTGTGCGAGGAGCCCTGGATGCTGGCCGACCTGACCGGTCGCGATTTGGAAGTCCGCTTCGGCGGCTGGAACCGTGGACGGAACGTTGGTGGCCATGCGGCCCTGTATGCCGTGCGCGCCGTGCCGTTGCGCGCCGAGGAAGCCCTGACCGCCGCCACACGCCGCCATCGGCCGTTGCTGCTCTGCTCCAACGATAGGCCGCCGTTTTTCAGCGAGCGTTTTGCCGCGCACGAGTGGGATGCTGCCTGCTTCAACAATGCGGTGCTCGGTGCTGGCAAGGGTTTTTCCTATCCTTCAACCGTCTTGACGTCGTCACAAGCGGATGCCTGGATGCTCCCACCCCGCCTGAAGGCGTGGTGCGTTCACTCCGGCAACGATTTCCTGCAACAATGCATTGATAAAGCCCACCAGCTCGGGAAACGCTTTTGGATGTCGATTCGCCCGCAAGGGTGGGTCCATGCCATGCCGCCCTATGACCAACTGTGGCGGTCGTCCTTCTTCGTGTCCCACCCCGAGTACCGCTGTCTGGAAACTAATGGTACGCCCCTGAGCACCTTGAGCGTGGCTTTCCCGGCGGTCCGCGCGCAGATCCAGGCGATGTTCGAAGAGGCATTGGATCGGGGCGCCGACGGCGTTACCATTCTCTTCGCCCGGGGATTCGCGCTGGCGCGCTACGAGGAGCCGGTACGCACGCGCTTCCGGGAATTGTACGACCTCGAGGCGCGCGACTTCACGGAGACCGACCCACGCCTGCGCAAGGTATGGGCGGAGTTTATGACGGTCTGGATCCGCGAGTTGCGGGCCATGCTGGACGCCAAGGGACCCACGGCGCTCGTGAAGCGGCGGGAACTGAGCGTGCAAGGCGGTCCGTGCCTGGAGTGGAACCTGGCCTATGGTATCGATGTGGAGGCCTGGGCGAAAGAGGGACTCGTGGACGTGGTCATGCCGTACCCTGTGCATGACCACACCGACCGCATCGGCGACACACTCATCACACAACCCAATGGCTGGCTTGACATCGCCGCCTACGCGGGTGCGCTCAAGGGCACGGCGACGAAGCTGATTCCTTGTCTTGGCGACTACATGCACCCGGAATCCCTGGCGACCTTGCGCCAACGCACCCACCTGTATTACGAGGCCGGAGCCACCGGCGTCTGCCGCTGGGACAACGAGGAGTGCATGGCGGGCGCCCGGTTGGACGATCCGGAAATCCAGAAAATCTGGCATAATTGCCGACCAGCCCAGGAAAACCCGCTGATTGAAATTGGCGGGTTACGTGTCGATAAATTCCCGCCCGCAACAGCATTTGCTTGATTTTCAAAGAATATAGAAAGTTTATATGAAGTTATCTGCTCTGATTGGGATTTGGATAGGGGTGCCTGTCTTTTTCGCGATTAATGGCCTGGCTGGGGGGAATATGGAAAAAATGAAGATTCAGACGATTGTGGTTTTTGGAGACTCCACTACCGCGGTCCGCGGAAAATTGGAGATTTACGCCAACCTTCTAGCGGATGAACTTCCGGCAAGGGGCATTCCGGCGGAGATCATCAATGCCGGAATCGGTGGAAATACAACACAACATGCGGCGGGCCGTTTTGAGAAGGATGTGCTTGAAAAACAGCCGGATCTGGTTGTGATCCAGTTTGGCATCAATGATTCAGCCGTTGATGTCTGGGAAAATCCTCCCGCCAGGGAATCTCGTGTTTCAAAGGACCAATACATCCGAAATCTGGAAAATTTCGTGGAGACGCTGAAGACCCGGAACTGCCGTGTCATTCTCATGACGCCGAATCCGATCTATTGGACTCCCTTGATGAAAAGCACTTACGGAAAGGCCCCTTATTTGCCGGATGATCCCGAGGGCTTCAACGTGATGCTTCGCGAATACGCGCAGGCTGCTCGACAACTGGCTGAAAAGCGGAAGATTCCGCTCGTGGATGTTTATGCGGTCTTTTCAGCTTATGGAAAAGTGAAGAACCAGAATATCAAAGACCTTCTTTTGGATGGGATGCACCCCAACGATAAAGGACACCGTATTGTGGCCGACCTGCTGATCAATGAAATTGTGAAACTGAATAATGGGCGGGGCAAGAAGGACATTGCTAAATGATCAACTCCTTCCCATCTGTATTCGAACACCTGAACTTTGCCCCTCCACAGCACTGGAGCGATAGCTGGCACGTATCCGAACCCGACTATCGGTCGGGTAACCTGTTCTTCCTGGCAGACGAGTTCATCCGCAGCGCTTGTGCCACCTTGAAGATGGAGCCGGCGCTCGGCGAGGCGTTCCTGCAGGCGGCACAACAAATGCGGGCTGATCCCGCGCTGGAGCGCCTGGCATGGCACGCTCACGTGCTCTTCTTCACGCACGATCGGGAGCCGGAGTTTCAGTCCTGGCCGATGCTGCCGGCAAGCCTCGGCATCGCCGCCGATATGTTCTACGCCATCATCATGCTTTCAGGCCTGCCGCATGTTCAAGCGATTTACCGGCAACGGCAGATTCCGGAAAGCGTACAGGTGGATACCCTCGCCGATTTGGTGCTCAAGATGAACATGTACCGGAAAACCACCGGACGCTGGGGATTGAACGCTGCCAACTGGATCTGTCGCCATTTTACCGGGCGTCTCTTCCGGCTCGGGCGCCTTCAGTACATGTTCGATTCATTCCGGCAGGATTTCCGAGCTTTCCGCAATATCCGGGATCGCCGGGTGCTCCTTCTCGCAGAGCCGGGAATCAACTTCCGCACGGACGGCCAGTTTGACGGCGTGAACGGGATCTTCGATTCACAGGCGTTCACGTCGACGTTGGACTTCCGCGTAATGCCCATCCGCGGGAATCCCGTCACGCCCGGGGGGCGGGTTGTCCGGCAGACGGTTCATCTTTCGTGGGCGGAGTGGGTTCAGATTCTGGCCCCCGGCGATCCTGTTCTCAGTCTGCATATTCCGGCCGGCGGGAAGATGGATTACGCCCAGTGCGGCGACTCCGTACGGGCGGCGTCCCTGTTCTTTTCGAAACATTTTCCGGAACGCCCCGTCCGGGCCTGGACCTGCGATTCATGGATGCTGGATCCCCGCTTTCAAGACTACCTTGCGCCAGACTCCAATATGGTCCGGTTTCAGCAGGAGATGTACCTGCACCCTATTCGTGGGCGGAATGAAGGGGTGGTTGGCCAGGCTTTTGTGGATGCCCCTCTCGATTTACAGAAGGCCAGCGCGGGGACGGCTTTGCAACGAGCCGTAATTCAGCACATCAAGAACGGAGATCTCTGGTGCGGTGGCGGCTCGCTTATGTTTCCAGAGGATCTGGCGTGGGGTAAGCAGGTTTACCGTAGCCAGGTGCTGGATGACATCATTTGGGATTGCAGTACAGATAAGAAATCATAAGGGAATCAGAATATGAAGCACATCGATACGAAACGACTCAACGGCCTCTGGTCAGCCACACCGACGCCTTTCACAAACCGCATGGCTATCGACACCGTAGCGGTGAAGCGGCTCGTTGAGCGCCACGTCCGGTTCGGGGTCAAAGGCCTGTTTCTCTGTGGCACGTGTGGCGAAGGCCCCTGGATGCCGGATCGCGAACGACGTGCCCTGGTACGTTCCGCCGTGGCCGCCGCCCGTGGCCGCCTGGTCATTGCCACGCAGGTGACGGACAACTCCGCAGCCCGGATCCTGGACAACATGCGGGTCGCCGCCGAAGATGGCGCTGACATAGCGGTGATCGCGCCACCGACGTGTTTGTTCAATGCCACGTCAGTCAATGTGGCGGCCCTTTATCTGGCGGCAATTCGGGCGAGCCCGTTGCCGGTGGGTATCTATGACCGCGGCAAACACGCCGCCGTGTTTGTCACGGACGACGTGCTAAAACAGATCTACGCCGAACCGAAGGTGGTGCTGATCAAGGATAGTTCCGCGGACGTCGAGCGCATGAAGTTGGCGCTGAGCATGAAACAGACGCGCCCGGCGCTGCAGTTGCTTACCGGTGATGAGTTCGCCTGTGCCGCATACATGCGGGCTGGCTACGACGGTTTGTTGTTGGGTGGCGGCATCTTCAATGCCCGGCTTGCGGGGATGATCCTCGAGGCCGTGCGTGACGGCCAGCATCGCGAGGCGGATCGTTTGCAACGCCGCATGAACCGGCTTATGTGGGACGTCTATGGCGGTCCGAAGATCACCTGCTGGTTGTCCGGCCTCAAACACCTGCTGGTTGAGATGGGCGTTTTCCGGACGACAGGCAACTTCCTGAACTATCCACTGACATCCGGTTGCCGGCAAACCATTGCCAGGGCGCTGTTGCGCGAAAAACAGACCCTTTTTCCATGAAAGAGATCACGGAACAGCGGGCTGCCGATAACGCCTATTTGCACATGGATTTTCATGGTGCCCTGAGCTGCGGCATCGAATACCTTCACGCGCATTTTGGCGAACAGGCAGTACGTGACTATCTGCGCGAGTTCGCGTTGACCTTTTATGCGCCGTTGAAGCAGGCTTTGCTGCATAAGGGGCTTGTCGCGTTGAAGGATCACTTTGAAGTTATCTACCAGCAGGAGGGCGGTACGGCGCTGTTCGAATTGAGCGAAAACGTACTGGTGATCCGAGTTGCTGCCTGTCCGGCTGTGCAGCACATGCGCGCCCATGGCTATCCAGTAGCGCGTCTTTTCCGCGAAACGACACAAACGGTCAACGAAGCGCTGTGCGAAGGCACACCTTATGCTGCGGAACTGGTCGAGTACGACCCTCAGACCGGCCGCAGCGTCCAGCGTTTCAGCCGCCGCACCCCGAGGAGAACGCCATGATCAGTTGCACGGAATTCATTCCAGCCTATAGCCAGCTTTTCGACGTTTTGGAACGTTTGGGTGGCAAGGATGCCGTCCATGCATTCTGGCGCTACCTCTCGGCGAACTTCCTGAACAACCTGCGCGATTTGGTGAAAGCGCACGGAATTCGGGGGTGTTATCTGTACTGGAGCCACACGCTGAAGGAAGAAGCCGCCGACTTCACCATGGAGTTGGACGAATCGGCTGGCACATTTTCTATTGTCATGAACCACTGCCCCTCCAAGGGGCGGCTCCTGGAATGGAAACACATCGAACCCTACCACGACTATTGCGGACATTGCGACGTGCTCTATCGATTGGTTCTTGAACCTCTGGGCTACTCATGCGCGATTGACATGGCGCAGTGCGATCGGGCGCGTTGCAGCCTCGTGGTGCGAAAAGCGAAGGAGGGAAACGTGTCGCAGGGGGAAATGAGGTTGGACATAGGCGGCCTTGAAAGCAGGGTAAGGTAATGAAGATCGGGAGTTGAAGAGAAAACTATGAGCGTTCTTGAAAGTTTTTCATTGAAGGGTAAAGTGGCGCTGGTGACAGGTGGTGCTGGGTTATACGGCCGACAGATTGTGGCGGCACTGGCGGAAGCTGGAGCCGAAACAATTATTGCTTCCAGGAATCTGGATGCGCTGGAACAAGTCGCCTCCGAAGAGCGTGCCAGAGGTTGTGATGTCAGCGCGCTGCAATTGGATCTCGAGGATGAAAAGTCGATTTTCAACCTCCACGACGAAATCATGAAGCGCAGTGGCAGAATCGATGTACTGATCAATAACGCGGTCATCCGGTCGGCTATGAATGGCTGGAATTATCCTCTGGCGGACTTTGATCGCAGTTTGCATATCAACGCCTCCGCCCTGTTTGTCATCACCCGTGTATTTGCAGAGGAAATGAAAAAGCGGAAGAGCGGCTCCATCATCAATATCGGTTCAATGATGGGCATGGTCGGAATCGAAAGGGCGAACTATGAAGGCACGGATATGCATGCCAATCCCTCTCCGATTTATTTCTATGAAAAGGGCGGTATGATTAATTTCTCCCGATGGGCGGCCAGTATGCTTGGCGAGTACAACGTCCGGGTAAATTGCGTGTCGCCGGGAGGATACTGGGAGCCAACTCTCCCTGACCAATTTGTGAAGAATTACAGTGCCAGAACCCAGTTGGGTAGAATGGCAAACGATACGGACCTGAAAGGGCTTATCGTTTTTTTGGCTTCCGATGCGTCCGTCTATGTGACGGGAACCAATATCCCGATTGACGGTGGGTATACGGCGAAGTGACGAGGCCGTGAGGCGTAAGATGTGAGATGTGATGTGTGAAGACTTATGGAAACAAAACGTTACGCTGACTATAAATTATCGCGGCTGATGCTGGGCACGGTCCAGTTCGGCTTGCCGTACGGGGTTGCCAATCTCGCAGGCCAGCCTGGCTACGATGACGTTTTGGCGATTGTGTCCGCAGCCATTGAAGGCGGAGTCAACTGCTTCGACACGGCGCCATCATATGGCCGCAGCGAGGAAGTGCTTGGCCGGGCGTTGCATGAACTGGGCGTGGTTGATCGTGTTGTGGTGGTCACTAAGGTCAAGGCGTTGACCCCGGACGAACTCGCTGATCCCCGTCTGGCTGGAGTGGCGATCGAGCAGTCGGTGGCCGAATCCCGCCGCCGACTCCGGGTCGAATGCCTGCCGATTGTTTTGTTTCACCACGAGACCGACGCAGTCCATCTTGACGCGCTCGAACGGCTTAAAGAGAAAGGCTGGCTGAGGCATGTCGGTGTTTCCTGCAATAATCGACCGGGGCCCGCTGCCGGGTTCGCCGCGCTACCAGTGGTTCGCGCCTTGCAGATTCCCGCGAACATTCTGGATCGGCGCCACCTTCAGGGTGGGTCCCTAGCCGCCGCGGCTGCGCACGGTGTGGCTGTGTTCGTTCGGAGTGTGTACCTGCAGGGACTGCTGCTCATGCCCGAGCGCGCGATTCCCGAACCTCTGCGTCCGATCGTGCCGATTCGGCGGCGTCTGGCGGAACTTGCCGAGGCAGCGGGCATGACGCTGGCCGAACTCGCCTTGCGCTACATGCTTGCTCAGGACGGTGTCACCAGCGTCCTTACCGGCGTCGAAACAGTCGAGCAGATGAGGGAGAACGTGGCGTTGTTCAATCGGGGGCCGCTGAGTGGTGACGTGCGGGAGGCGGTTGAAGCCATCGTCCCGGATCTCCCTGAAGCAATCATGACACCGGGACTATGGTCGGCTCCGGCTACAGAGAAAGACATAGGTAACCGATGACCGTGAAAAGGTCAGATAAGAGGAACTGGCTGTTCAAAGAGGAGGATGCTGTAGCGGCCCAGTCGTTGGCGGTAGGGCTGCCCGCAATGATTTTCGATGTCCATGCGCATCTCTACAGCAAAGACACGCTGTCTATTGCGCCGAATAACGTTTTCGCGACAGGGCCGGACGAGGTCACCCCGGCGGTGTGGCGCGAGTGTCTTGGCCGGCAGGTCGGGTGCGACCGGGTGTCCGGCGCGCTCTTCATTCCCGTGCCTATGGTTGCGCGGGAGCGGATCACGGCCGTCAACGCCTGGGTCATGCAGGCGGCCGCCGAAGCGACAGGCAGCAAGGCCCTTGCCCTCGTGACGCCAGACATGAAGGTGGCGGAGGTGGAGACGCTGCTCCGGCATGGGCACTTCGCCGGCTTCAAACCCTATCACACTTATAGTGTCACTCATCCGACGTTTGACGCGTTGCCGGGTGACTACATTCCCGAATGGGTGTGGTCCCTGGCGCACGAACGCGGCCTGGTCATCACCCTGCACCTGGTGCGGGCTGGCGCAATGGCGGATGTCGGCAACCTGCGCTACTTGCGGGATCACTGCGCGCGTTTCCCCGGTGCGCGCTTGATCCTGGCCCACTGTGGCCGCTCATTTCATGCACCCAATGCCGCCGCAGGGATCGCGGGTCTGTGTGATCTGCCAAACGTCTGGTTTGATACCTCCGCCGTATGCGAGGCTGAACCCTTCCGTGTCTTGCTGGAGTCTTGTGGCCCGCGCCGCCTTCTTTGGGGCAGTGATTTTCCTATCTCCGAACAACGCGGGCGGTGCGTGACCGTTGGTGACGGATTTGTCTGGGTTACTCCCGATGCACTGAAACTAGTACAACCTATATGCCGACTATGGCCTGTCGGGTTGGAAAGCCTGCGGGCGTTCCAGACCGCCGCGAGGGTGTTCGGACTCGATGCGTTCGATCTTCAGGACGTGTTTGCCGACAATGCTATGCGTTTGCTGGGATTAAGGCCGACTAGCGAAACCCGAACCCAGGATCTGTACCCCCATGACAAAAGTGTTCACAGGGTTAGCGGAGGAAAGAAAGGTCAACCATGAGCTTCATACCTTACAAACTCATGAAGAAGTTTCCCGGATATCCCCTTGATCTCACGGCGGGTGAAATTGACCGCCGGTTCCGAAAGGTGCTTGGGGGCTTCGAAGTAGCTTCGGTTCCTTTGAAACTTAAAGTCACGGGAGAAATCCAACTTAAAGGTGGGATTATCAGGCAGCGGGTGGAATACGACGTGGACAAAGGGGAACGCGTTTCCGCCTACCATCTCTTCAAGGAGGGCCTTCCTCAAAATGCCCCTGGAGTCTTGTCCATTCACGGACATGGCGGCGATGCCATTTTTCCGGTTGGCAAGGCGTTCCACTGCCATCCTGTAAAAGATGATCCGATCCAATACAGTTATCATGCAGCATTAGCCGGGTTCAGAGTCATAGCTCCGGATGCCCTTTGTTTTGGCGAACGGCAGGCCCAATGGGGCTACTCCACGAAATTCTTCGACGAAATCTCCGCGCATGCTGAACTGACTGGTCAGGGAAAAAGCCTGGCTTGGAAATCCGTATGGGATAATTCACGCGCCTTGGAAGTGCTGGAGAAGCTCGGGGCCCGTTCCCTGGGGGCCATCGGTTGGTCGGGTGGCAGTACGCAGGCGTATATTCTTGCCTCGGTGAACAAGAAGGTCGAGGCAACGGCGTGCTTCTTCAGCTTCATGACACTGCGGCATCAGTTCGGGCAGTACCGCTGCTGTCATTGTTTGTATCACTATATTCCGGGAATGATTAAGGCCAGCATCGACTGGGATCAGGTGGTTTCCCTCATTCCGCCCCGGAAGATATTCCTGGGTTGGGGGGCGCTGGACGCAGGATCTCCTGAAATCATGTACCGGAGTTTCATCAGCGCCATCGAGAGACGGCGGAAGAACAAGTCTTCTGATAAATGCCTTTCCCTCCACGAAGAACCCGGGAAAGGCCACGAGATTACCCTGCCCATGCTGGACAATGCCTTGCGGTTCTTTCAGTCCCATTTGAATAAAGAAAGCGGCGATGCTTAGATGAAAAGAATGCGATATATTTTCCCGAAGACGACTAATTTCCGAGAGACACGCCCCGGACTATGTTGGGAGCACATGTATGGTTGGATGGAGGGATATGGGATGCTCTTTGACCCCGCGGTCTTTTCGCTAACAGGTCTTGTTCCGGAATGGGAGAACGGCTGGGATCAGAAAAGCGCGGTCGGTGATTTTGTCATCGCTCCCTGCGCGCAAGCGTCGGCGCTATTTGAAAACCTGAAAATCCCCGGACTCTATGTCCGTCCTGCAACCATCCCCGGGGTACGGACCCATTCATGTAAATCCGAAAAAGAGAAACTGACGACGCCCGCAGGCCAACTGTTCTATCCATTCAATTTGCTTTACGACGCATACGCGGGGGAAGATGCAAACTGGACTCTCGGAGAGAATCCGGCGATCAAAAAGTTCGGGAAATCCATGGCTGTTAGTTTTGAGCTATTTGCCATGTTCGGCTATTACCGGAATGAGATGCCCGAGGCGATATTTATAAAAGGGGCTGATATTGTGACAGGTCTGATGGAGCAATGCGGGGGGGGGGCTGCAAATCGAGCATGGGGCGCGTTCCCATGCGAGTTTCGTCTCGATTGCCAAGCGTACGGAGTTAACCGTTTCCTGCTGCAGTGGTTCTTGGAGATAAAAGGACAGAACCGTGATGCTGTAAAGATTGCGGACGCAGCCTATCTAAAGGCGATGGCAGCTATTCAATCCGGCAAGGCAAAGGATGCGGTCCGTCATCTCCGGCAGGCCTTCGGGCAGTTGGCTAAGCTCAGAAAAGAATTTTCGAAAATGGATGTCTTCTTCCTGGAATATCCGCATCTTGGGATTCTTTTTAAGGATAAGGGGTTCTTTGAACTTGAATGGCCGCACTCTTCCAGGGAAATGCTCCTTTCGTATTTCGAGCATATTGAGAAGCACGGCTACAAGGTCAGCCTTGAGGGTGGCGCCGCCTGCTGGGAAAATCTCGCTACACGTTATCCGCGCCTGGGTGATACGATCGCGAAACTTTGGAAAAAGGGAACGATCGAATTGACGAACGGAACCTATTCTCTTCCCTATGCGCTGATGTCATCGCTCGCGCTTCAATTCTGGCAATTTAAAAAAGGGAATGAAACCTTTGCGAAGGTTTTCGGGAAGACCCCATCTGTCTATCAGTGCCAGGAAAACTCCCTCACGCCCCAGATGCCGGAACTCCTTAGGCATTTTGGCTACCAACGCGCGCTCCATATCACCCAAAACCACGGGGAAACACCGGCCGAAAATACAGATTTCATTAATTGGGCAAGTCCGGCCGGCCACGATATCATATCCATGACCGCACGCCATCCGGCCCTCTCCCGGAAAAGCAATAACTACTTCCTGGATTTGCCTCTTATCCATGACGAATACGGTAGGTGCGAAAAATCCCTCAACTATGTGAACTTTCAGGATCTCGGCTATGTCCCCTTCAGGATACACATGATCAGGGCTCACCAGTACGCGCCCGTGTGGGGTAGTTATGGGCTCGATCGGGAGCGCTTCAAGTTGGCTTCGGAAAATGCTCCTGTCAAAAGCTATACGGCAGATTCCTACAAGCTATCTGAAAAATTCTTTTATCCGAACGAGACGAATTTGAATCCGTTCAGCCATTATGAAAATATCCAGGCATTGTCTGCGCGGTTGCGGCAGTTGCGATTCGCGGGGTGTGCGAGAAGCGGACGGCGGGATGAGGCCTATCGGATCCTCGACCAATGCGTTGGCAAACTTTGTCTTCTGGAGGCGCATGATTGTTCCTATGTCCAAGGACAGCGCCGTGGTGAGTTCCATGCCAGCAATAACATCGAAGTTCCGCCCTACTCCCGGGAGACGTTGACACGGAAACTCGAAGAAATCACTGCGGATGCTAAAGCAGAGCTTGATAAGGCAGGTCTATTCCTGTCTGAAGGGAAGTCTTCGTCAAAACTTTTCAATGCTGCCGAAGTTCCGCTTGCCTTTGGAAGAATTCGCGCACCGGAATCATATCGTGGCGCAAATGCGGTAACGCACGGTGCCGATCTTTACGCCGTTGGTCCTTTCCCTTCATTTTCCTCGTGTGAGCCCGCGGTCGCTGATAAACGTGCCGTTGGACAACACGCGACTTTCGACAACGGTCTTTGGCGGATCGAAGTCGACAAGCAGGGGAAGCTCGAACTAGGCTTCAAGGGACAGAAAATGACATGCAGTCCAGTCGACAGGAAGGCCGGGCCCTTTAAGTTGTTGAACACGGCGATGAAGCGTTCGGGGGGGCTGGTCTTCATGACGCTTCACTATCAGCAACTGGAGCGGGAGATTCAGACCGTCATTCTGGACCTGGTTGTCGCGGAGCAGGGGGAATATGTAGAGATTAATCTGAAATACTCGCCACGCACCGATTTCAATATCTCTTCAAAGTGGAATGATTTCCTGGCGCTTGAATTGCAGGTGGCTTTGCCATTGGACAAGGTCTGGCGATTCAATCCCAATGTGCGCACACTGACCCATGAAGACCGCACAGTAAGTCCATATTATATTGCTGCGGAATCTTCAGATGGCGGCTGTTTCAGTCTGATGAACGAAGGCGCCTCACTATATGAACTGGATCGGACGAATGGCTCGATCAGATGGTTGTTCCATGTGTTTGGTGAAGCTGTTTTCAACAGGCGGATGGGGCTGGTGTTTGGTCAGAGCGACGTTTTTCAACTGTCAAGAGCATGGGGCCAGGGGTTATTGGCTTGTGAGCCTGACGTGTTGCCGATTTTGAAACAGGTGGACTGGCAGGGCATCAGTGTGGAAGATTTCGTCAAGCTGGATACGCTTTTGATTTCCAATCTTTCTAATGAATCCCGCACGGTGAAGGTTGGTAACGTGTCCTTTCGCACGGGAAGGAATATGCTTGGCAAAAGTATTGCAAGCAAAGCCGTCCTTAAGCTTAAACCCATGGAATTGGCATTGGTCCAGATTTGATCATGAAATTCATGTGAAGGGAAAAACAATAGGAATCATATCATGAAAAAAATATCAATGATCGGGGCAGGGTCGGGCTTCACCATAAGCATCGCGAAGGAGCTGGCCAGCCATCAACTGTTTGATGGCTGGGACTTCTGTATGATGGATATTAGCGCCGACAACCTTCGGCTCATGGAGGAGAAGGTCGGGCCGATCCTTGAAATGGCTCCGCATAAGGTTAGGTTGCTCCAGACGACTTCGCTCTCTGAGGCCTTGGATGGCAGCGATTATGTGATTACCTCGTGCGAACCGAAACGCTATGAAAACTGGGCCAAGGATCTGGGGATCCCTGAACAGTTTGGCGTCTATCAGGTTAAGGGAGAGAATGGCGGCCCCGGCGGCATGATTCACGGGATGAGGAATGTCTCCATGTTCACAGGGATCCTCGCGGAGATGAAAAGACTCTGCCCGGACGCCTGGCTGCTGAATTTCACCAACCCGATGTCAATACTTTGCACTTATTTCAAAAACCATTCGACGATCAAGGCCCTGGGCTTCTGTCACCAAGTGCATGGCTCCTTTGGCGTCATTGCGGAGATGATCGGTATGGAACCGGGGGAGCTTGAAGTCGTCTCAGCCGGAGTGAACCACCTTAATTGGCTATTTGATATCAGGAAAAAAGGGACCGGGAAGAGTTGTATGGCTGAGTTTTTGCAGAAAGTGGGGGCGTCGCAATACTGGAAAAAACGCTTTGATTCCATACCAGAACAGAATTTCACGCTGGAAGTGCTGAATACCTTCAACATGTATCCTGTCGGGTATGACGATCATATTATCGAGTACATGACTTTTTTCTGGGAGAAAGGCGAATGGGAGACGCACGGCGTAAGGGCGTTGACGGACTTTTATCAGGGACTCGCATCAAAAACGTTTCGAGATGTGAAAAAGCAACAGCTCCTTGGGGCGGAATATAAAGCGCCGCCATTTCCTCGGGACAACGATCATTCGTACTATGCCGAGAAACCGTGTCAGGTCATCATCGCACTGGAAACTAACACGCCGACCTACTTCGACGCAATCAACATCAGGAATAACGGTGCGGTAACGAACCTGCCTGATGACGTCATTCTAGACGTGCCCGGGATTGCGATTGGGGGGCAGGTACGCAGCATCCATGTTGGGGAACTGCCGCCAGGGCCGCTGGAAATCTGCCGTCGCCAGACGGCGCTGCATGAGATGATCGTCAAGGCGACGGTGGAAGGTGACGAAAGCCTTGCCGTTCAGGCGCTGTGCCTCACCCCCTATGTGCGCAGCATTACCCAGGCGAAGAAAATCTGGCAGGCCTATAAGGCTGAGTACATTGACTACCTGCCAACTTTTAAAATTTAGTCGTGAATTTGAAAAAGGAATGATCAATGGATAAACCATTTCTCGGCTTTCATTATGACATTGCGCGCGGCAACTATTTAAAACCGGAGATGTTCTGCCAAGCCTTGCGACTTTCGGCCCAATCGGGCTACACGCATTTCCTGCCTTATTTGGAGAACATGATTCATTTGCCCTCCATGGAGCGGGCTTGCCCGAGTTGTGCGTATACGGCTGGGGATTGGTCAAAATTCGAGGATGTGGCACGGAAGACGGGGATCGAACTCGTTCCTCATTTCAATGTGATCGGGCATACGGAGTTGATCAGTCCGGCTTACCCGGAATTATGCAGCGAAGCCGGCCATGACGGGCGCCCGGATATCGATGTGGAGAGTGATGCCTCCCGTGAGTGGATGCTGCGATGTCTCGGAGAATTCTGCGACATTTCCCATAGCCAATATTTCCTGATTGGGGGTGATGAGTGGCAGCCATCAAACCGGCAACTTGCCCGTCCCGGATTCGATGTGGCCAAGGTCTGGGGCAACCGGATCAATGCCGCCGTGGATTGTCTGGTCAAGCGGGGACGCCGGCCGATTGTCTGGCATGACATGCTGATGCATTTTCCTGAGGCGCGGCAGCAGCTTTCGCGCCAGGCGGTGGTGGCCTTGTGGTTTTATGATGTTGACTCGGACTATGCTGCGCTCAGCACATTCAAGGCGTTGGGCTTCAAGACGCTCATGGCTTCGACGGTTTTCAGTGGCGGGGTGGCTGGCTCGGCACTCAGCCACCGTAGCGTCAACGCATTAAAAAAGGCCAGGGAGTCCGTCAATCGGCATCACGGCGATGGCCTGATTGTGACGAGTTGGGAGGAGTGCCGGTGGGAATTGCAGGAATTCAATATTGCCATGGGGGCGAAAGTGCTGGAGGGAGGCGAGCCGCCTGCAGAAATTGTAGACGTTCTATCTTTGCAGGGTGCTTGGTCAAAGATCCCCACCGAAACCGTTCAGGCCCGACAGTGGAAGGCTGAGATCGAAGCTTTGTTGAAATGCTCAGCCTGGGATGCCGCCCCCGAGATGCGTCGTGTCATACGAGCCCAGATCCAGGGAAACGTGCAGGATAGTATAGCCTCATATGAACGATATCATTTTTCGCAAGGAAACGGTTTCAAGCGGGCCTCGACGCAGCAATTCTGTCCAGCAGGATATGATGAAGTTATCAAGCCCTTGGCGCCTGTCCCTGCGAACGATTTTGGCTTGAAGGTGATCAGTGGCGGTCCGTGCGGTGATATTCTGCAGTTTGTGAACGGAGCGGAAAGTTTTGAGGTATATCCCAAGTTTGGCGCAAGTCTCCAAGACTGGCAGCGGGCGGGGGAGGTTATCATTGCCGAGACCATGGGGAGTTTTGTGACGCGTGGGATGCAGCCCGGTGGCTATCGTAGTTACTCGGCCTCGGGTGGCTTGAGGCTGATCTGGGCTATGGGCGTACACAGCAATCCTTGTATTCTCTGGCAGTACCCGTGGGAATGGACAATGCTTGAACAAACACCGGATGTGGTTTGCGTGGAGTTGAAGCTGGATCTTCCGCATGGTGTATTCGCAATTAGAATCTCAATCGCGAGGGGGAAAACGGGGTTTGTTTATGAGGCCTCCTGCATCAACAAACTGGAGCACGCCTATGGAGCATTCAATTTTAACTTTCCTTGTTCTTACACCCTCCAGGATCTTGGTGAAATGGAATTAGAATGGGAAAAGGATGGCGTGCATTGCGAGGTAACCGTGGCCGAAAGGGCGGAAAACGCCTTCTGGATTCCCGCGCAGGGCTCTTTATCACTTCGTAAGCCGGGCTGGGTCTTGCGCATCGATGCCGATCCGGCGCAGACGGCGGGCTACTTTATCGATTGGGGGGCTAACTTCATTACGCCGGATCTTCATGGGGTATATCGCCCTTTGAAAGTGGCCGACAGGTGCGATGTTCGATGGACTTTTGGAAATCACAATGACCACACATAACACAGCGCCCATACCCGAAAATGCGCATATGCCGTTGGCGGATCCTGCATTGGATGCCTACTACGCCGACAAGAAGCTGATGTGGCGCAACGTGACCCTGATCGGGATCTGCAACATTGGTTGGGGGGTAGCGGATACGCTGGTGATGCCATTAGTGCTGATGCGGCTGTTGGATTTGGGTGTGCGGGAGAATATTCAGGGAACTATCAGCTCGGTCAATGGCTGGGCTTTGAGTTTTATGGTAATGTATTTCTCCTGGAAGAGCGATCACACCGTGACCCGCTTTGGGCGCCGCAGGCCTTGGTACTTCGTGTCCGCACCTTTCATCATTGGCGCGATGGCCTTGTTCCCAGTGTTCAATGAAGCGCGCTGGGTGGCAATCCTGGTGGGGCTGGTCATTGTGAAGATGATCTTCATGGATATTGTAGCCAGCACTTTTTCGCTGCTTGGCATTGATTGCGTGAGGCGCGATGTGCTGGCCCGGGCCAATTCAGTTCTCGGCGCCGCCGGTGGTCTGGTAGGTTTCGTTATTATGCAGTTGGCGGGGCGCATCATTGCGGTGTCCGAATGGTTTCCCTTTGCGGTGGGGGCGGTGATCATGACGTTGACCACGCTCTGTGCTTTCGGGATCAAGGAACCACCGATCCGGCATCCAACCACTGAAAAATTCAAGATCTGGTCCACCTTCAAGGTGGCGGCGCTCGATAAGCGGATATTCTGGCTAATGGGCGGCGTGGCCCTGATCAACAGTTATCTGGTCATGAATAGTACATGGCTCTGGTTCTGGGCAAAAGAGACCCTGCAATTAGCGCGAGGGGATATCTACCAAGCATTGTCATGGGCCGGGTTGTTGAGTCTTGTGCTGGCCTACCCCATCGGCTGGATTATCGACCGTTGGGGCGGGTTCCGTGTTGTGTTGCTGTTCTGGGCGGGTCAGGTGGCCTGTTTCCTATGGGCGATGCAGGTGCATGACAAGACCAGTTTGATCATTCTGTCACTGGCGATGACCGTCATCGGACCGTTATATGCGGGGGCCGACATCATGGTATACAAGAGTGCGCCGCGGCAGGATATCGGTTCGATCACCTCCACCAATTCCTGCATTCGCAACGCCTATCGTGCCACGCTCGGATTTATATCAGGTTGGGCGATCTACTTCTGCGGTCACAACTATCGGGTCGGCTTCGTCATGGGTATTGTGATGAGTACGCTGGCGGTAATGTTTTTTGTTATTTATCGGCGGCTCATGCATGAACAAATGGGTGGCAATCATATCGAACATTGACTCAAAGTGGCGAAGAGCAATCCGCCCGGCGAAAGATATCAGCATGCTGAAAAGATGAGTAAAGGGTAGAGGCGATGAAACAGAACTTAAAGGTATTTTCAGAGTTGAGGTACGGGTTGTTCATCCACTACGGCCTCTATAGCCTTTTAGGTCGGGGTGAGTGGGCTTGGAATCGCGAGGAGATTCCCTCGGCGGACTATAGAGCCTTTGCAAATCGTTTCACGGCGGAGAAGTTTGATGCCGATGGATTGTGTGATCTCGCTGTGCGGGCCGGTATGCGTTATGTGGTGCTAACCACAATGCATCATGAGGGGTTTCGTCTATATGATTCCGTACTGAGTGATTTCAGTACGGCTAATACTGCCGCTCAGCGCGACTTGGTGGCGGAACTTGTAACGGCAGCCCGTAAGCGCGGACTGCGTATAGGACTCTACCACAGCCTTAACAATTGGCACGACCAACCGGATGCAGTGGCCGCACTGGAAGATAAGGCCGCTTATGCGAAGTTTATGGAGGGAACGTTTGCTCGCGTTTTCGAACTGGTTACGAAGTTCAACCCCATCGATGTGCTCTGGTACGACGGTTGGTGGCCGTTCAACGCCGAGGGGTGGCAGGCGGAGCGCATGAATGCCATGGTCCGTGAGATTCAGCCGCACATCCTGTTCAACGGGCGCAATGGTTTGCCGGGTGACTTCGCCACGCCGGAGGGCCATATGGGTGCCCCCAATCCATGGCGGCCCTGGGAGGCCTGCATGACCTTGAACAATAGCTGGGGCTATCACCCCGGTGATCATGATTGGAAGTCCCCCGGCCAAGTTGTGGATCTGCTTGCTTCGGCGGCTCAAGGTTGTGGTAATCTTCTGCTCAATATCGGGCCACGTGGTGATGGCTCCGTCCCGGAAGAATCAGTGCGGGTTTTGGAGTCCGTTGGGGACTGGCTGAAACGTTGCGGGGGTGAGGCTATCTATGACTCCGAATTGTTTACCTTTGACCTGCAGGAGCGCGGAGAGCATCGGGGCGACTGGGCATTTCACGGCCCCTTCACCGTGCGAAAGAACAACCTGTATTGGATCATCCGGCGCTGGCCTGGAGGTGAACTGACCTTTGGCGGTTTGCAGGCTAAAGTGCGCAATGTGCAAGTGCTGGGTGAAGCCAGTCGACCGGTGGCCTTTCGGCAGGAAGGGACGAGGGTGATTTTAAGCGGGTTGCCGGACATGCCTCCCGACTCGCTCTGTCCTGTATTTCGGATTGAGTGTGACCGACCTCCGTCTTTGTATCAAAGTGGAGGATTGCGCATTCCAAAGGTTCCTCATCCGCATTACGACCCATGTCCGTCGGACATCAAACATTGAGGTCGCTATAGGAGAAAATATGATTCGAGTTAACGACCATATATTATTTCAAGGTGATTCCATCACCAACGCCTTCCGCAAGCCGGAAGAGTTGTGCAATGCGTACCAGTTGGGATCGGGCTACGCGATGATAGTGGCGTCGCAATTGCTGGCCAGGCGACCAAAAGACAACCTCCGGTTCACCAACCGTGGAGTAAGTGGGGAAGGGGTCGCGGGGTTGCAGCAACGGTGGCAGGTTGACTGCTTGGATCTGCAGCCTGACATTCTCAGTATTCTTGTCGGTATCAACGATGCCGGGCCTACAAAGTCATGCCCTCACACGTCGCTGGAGGAATACGAGCAACGCTACAGGGCTTTGCTGGCTCGGACTCGAACCATGTTGCCTTCGGTAAGACTGGTTCTGTGCGAGCCATTTGCGCTTCATGTAGGTTCTGTGAATGACAGAATTCTGAATGATGTAGTGGCTCGTGGTGCGATCGTACGCAAACTTGCGGCGGAGACTAGTGCGGTCCTTGTGCCGCTTCAAACGGTGTTTGCCGACGCATTGAAACTGGCACCTGCTGAATTTTGGTCGTTTGATGGCATCCATCCCAACGCCCAAGGCCACTGGCTCATTGCTGAGGCATGGCTGCAGGCAGTCACATCCGTGAGACGAAGGGCTGACGGCAACCCTTCGTCTGGGGGTGAGGCGTGAGTAAGCCGCCCTGTTTGCCTGTAAAACCATTAGATGAAGTCGCTTTCAACTTATGGCATTGGACCGATGCAGTCTTTGCCAGCGCGCAAGCCGTTGAGTCGTGCCAGGCGTGGCGGTCTGAGCCGGAGCCAGAATTCCGCCCCATGCGAGTGAAAATGGGGTGGACCCGCGATGCGTTGTATGTCTATGCCGAAATTGAGGATGTTGACATCTTCAATCCCGAGAAGCGGTTCAATGAGCCTTCATTTCTTATGGGTGACGTTTTCGAGATATTTCTGCGTCCCTGTAACCAGGAGTCATATGTCGAGATCCATGTGACGCCAGAGAACCAGAAACTCCAGTTGCGCATTCCCTCTGCACATGAGTTTGCAGAACCCCGTACCAAGCCTGGCATTCCGCCGGAGTGGCTTATCGCCCAACCCGTTATCGCGAGCCGCGTTCGGGTGAATTCAACCGCCAAACGGTGGGAAGTTGCCGTGGAGATCCCGTTCTCCATGATCTGTGAGGTATTCCTTCCGCGTTCCGGTGACCGGTGGCGGTTCTCGTTTAGTCGATACGACTACACTCGCGGTCGTGAAAAGCCGGTGTTGTCCTCCACCTCGCCGCATGCCATGTTGAACTTTCATCGGCAGGCGGAGTGGGGCGTGTTACGGTTTGCATGAACTGAATGATCGGTATTTATGAAACGAAGTGTCTTCTCCAGGGGCTAAATAGGATCGTGACGGTGGGTAGTGTCAACAGTCTGAGGCTATATATGGCTGAGTACAATGATGGGTCCGAACGGGATTCCTCCGCCCCGATGAACACGGATGAGCTGAAATGCTCTGTCTGCGGAAAACCGATAGGCTCCGGAGAAGGTCGATACAATCTCCCGGATTGTGTCTGCTGTGTCGACTGCTATCACCGTTCCACTTCCCTCTCGACTTAGTGGATAATCGGCGGGACATACACCTGTTTTCAGCAGGGGAGGTGTCTACGCGATATCCAAGATTGCCGGAAATGAACCCATTGACTATCGTGTTTGTATCGACAGGGGACGGGAAGTATCTTTATTGAGCAGTCGATCGCTGCCGTCAACATGTGGATGCAGGCTTCAGGAGTCTTATGACAAAGCGAGATTTGGTCGTTCGTATTGCTGCGGAAACCGGATTATCCCAGCAACATGTTATGGCGGTCGTCCAAAAGACGCTCGACTACATCACCGAGAGCCTCGTTGCCGGTGAGGACATCGAGTTCCGGGACTTTGGCGTGTTTGAGGTCATCACCCGGAAGTCCCGCATCGGACGGAATCCCCACAAGCCGGAAGACACAGTCATCATTCCTGCACGCCGGGTG
The DNA here is from genome assembly GCA_037128595.1 of bacterium. Taxonomy (NCBI): domain Bacteria; species bacterium. The sequence goes on along the minus strand of JBAXWB010000008.1, from coordinate 136,069 downwards.
GTCAAGTTCAAGCCAGGCAAGGAAATGAAGGCGCGTGTCCTGCGAAACTAGACGTCGCCATTGCCTGAACCGTGTTGATGCACACCCGGAATTCGGGATACCCGCACTTGACGGTAATGGCAAGAAGTTTCCAGTCGCCTAATGATGTGCGGCACAACTTTTTTTTCGGTTCCGCTTTTCCCCGCTCCCGCCCTGTACAGCCCATCCTGTTCCCTGTTCGCTGGTGCTCCCGGCGGCTACAATCTCTTTGACGATTGAGCCCTTTCTGCCGGATGGCTTGAAGACCAACAAAAGGGAAGCACGTAGCATTCGGCGGAGGCTCTCGAAAAAGAACGAGGCTCTATAGTCCATGAATGCCATGACACAAAAGGTCATCGAGACAGTCCTGACCGCTGACACGAGCGTCACGTTGGATCAGCGAGATGCTGTTATGAGTATTCTTAATGGGCGTATTCCCAGGCAGTGGCCACCCCTTCGCGACCTTCTTGAAAGAAATCAGATTTCTTTAAACTCCGCAGGGCAAAATCCTTTGGGCCCAAAACCGTATCTCAGACGCCATGAAGCTGCGAAATATCTCGGGTGTAGTGTTCGTCAGGTCGACGTGATGAAACACGATGGCGAACTACCCTTCCACATGCTGGGACGCCGCCTGATCGTATTCAGCCGGACTGATCTCGACGCCCTGATGGCCAAATATAAAGTCGCTTGACCGCGGTTTTTTTCTCTCCGAAATCCACCAAAAGTTTGCCTCGTTTTTGCTTCAACTTTTGCGAGATTATTTGCCTTTACGTGCCTTTATGTGCAACATGCGTGTTTTGTATCAAGTTGCTTTGCAGATAGTTGCAGCTTTGTTATTTTTGGTGCAATGGCTCAGGCTGGATTAGCAAACCGCTGCTTTCGACCACTCAGCCACCTCTCCACAAGTGATGAGGCGACATACTAGGGTACAGTCGCCTTTACTTTCAAGGGGGAAATAAGAAATTGTATCTTTCCGCCTGGGCGCACCCTTAAAGCCCTGGGGCCATCATCGGGAAGGCATCCAGATTCCTGCTTTTCAAGGGCGGTACAAGGGCTTTAAACGGCGGGGATTCGCGCAGCGGTGTGAAGCGCGGGTCATCCCTCAGGAGACCGCGGGCTACTTCGCCGCCGACTTCTACGGCCTTCTTCAAGGACCCGAATGCTTCTTGAGGCTTATTGATGACGAATTGGGTGTAGGCCAGGTCAATCCAGCTTTTGAACGCGTTGGGTTCGCGGGTCAGATACTTCTGGAGGGCATAAATACGGAGATCCCAACGCTTGTTGGCCTCGAATAATTGGGCAATGGTCAGGCAGGTCTCGGGCGGGAGGGTGGGGGTATCAATCAGGCTGCGGGTCAGTCCTTGGAATTGAGCTTCCATGCCGAGCCGGAGATAGGTGGTGGCCAGATCCATGGCGTTGTTGAAATCGAGTTTGCCGCTAGCCATCAGCTTTTCCAGTTCCTGTCGGTGGAGATTATCCTTCTCGGCGTTCCGGATGGAGTTAAGGAAATTGGCGGCATTGGAGTTGTACGGGTCAAGTTCCTGATAGCCCTCCATCACCTTGGCCGCTTCGCTGTAGCGCTGCTGGCGCATGTAGAGGTCTGCCAGTCGGAAGCAGGCTTCGGGGCTTTCCGGGCAGAGATCGCGGGATTGCTTGAAAGCGTATTCCGCTTCGCCGATCACGCCCCGGGCGGCGTACAGGCCGGCAATGGCTGAACGCATCTTTGAAAACGATTTTTTGGCGTCGGAGTTGCGTCGAAAATCATCGCGGTCGATAAAGTCCTTGGTGAGTTTGTCCCAGTATACCCGATCCTTGGCGACGATATCCGCCCAGAGTTTCGGGTTTTCCTGAGGGGAAGGCACCGGGTCCTTTTCGATTTTCATGATCACACCGTAAGGTGTCAGGAAGGTGTACATCCAGGGAATGACATAACTTTCCTCGATGTAGAAGGCGTGCTTGTCTTTGTTCTTGTCGAAAATCCAGCGGGCAAGGATGCCATTGATCGTCATCACGCCGCCCACCCCTTGAACACTGACGCGTCCATTTTCGATTTTGATGTCCGCACTAGCAGGGATTTTCCCCGTCTGCACATCCCGTACATATTCCTGAAAGGCGCGATTATTGTCATCGGCGCTAGGAATATAGATAGGCTGGATCGGATAGGTTTGGTCGCGCTTGAGCAGGCGCTGGAACGGTCCGTCATTCTTCGGCCGCGAGTAGTCGTAATGATCGCGGATGTAGCTCATGTAGGTGGTGTCAGCCAGTGCGTTCTGCGTAATGATGTAGACATCGGACCGGTCGAAGGCTTTATCGCGGAACCGGTCCTTTGGGGCCACGCGACTCTCGCAGAAGATCATGTAGGTGGGAACAAAGCGGCCCGGGTCAGTTCCCCCGTAAAGGACCGCGTCCTTTTCCATGGGCTCATAGCCGTTGCCCGGGTTGAACATCAGGTAGCCAAAGAGATAGCCGAAGTCATAACCGCGCAGGTTGCAAAGCGACCAGTTCTGCTTCCATGTGACAAGCGGCATGGCGAGGAGCGCCACACAGGCCAGGCGGACGATGACGGGTCCCATCACTTTTTTCTTCCAGGCGAAAATACTGAACAGCACGGCAATCCCGTAGCCGATCAGCATGGCGTAAAACCCATGGGCGGGCGCGAAGAACTTGATGTTGATTTCCTGGTCCTGCCGGTCCAGTTTCGGATTAATGATCGTCAGCAGGCCCAGGCTGGTGATCAGGAAGGCGACCCAGACAAAGATCATCCATGACCGGCCGCGGGGTTTGATGCGATTCCAGAGCAGCAGGATCGCGATGGGTGACACGAGCCCCAGCAGGGGTAACGTCAACATATTGATGGCTTCGAGGAGCGGGCGCAACGCTGCAGGGAAATGGCTGAAGACACTTTCCGGGAAAGAGTATTGGTTGACCATGGCCTGGATGAAGAGTTTGATCTTCATCAGGAAGTCATAGCTGAAGAAGCTCGCCACTTCGATTTTCTGGTATTGGCCGCGGGTGACGGCGTGGACAAAGCCTTCCTTGGTGGCGGCATAGCCCCAGTTCATGGGGGGGTTGGTAGCGGCGGCGAGCGGCATATAGATGTACACGCTCACGCCGGCCATGAAGAAGAGGGCGCAAATCAGCGAGCGGCGCGTATTCCACCAGTCGGTTGTCCGGGCAATGATGATGCCTGCCATACCGAGGACCCCGCAGGCAATGCCCTGCCAGAACGTCGTGCTTGTGAACATGGCCGTCGTATCGGGAGTGATGAGCCAGGCCCAAATGATCAGGCCGACCAGCAGGCTGAAAAAACCGGCAGTGGCGAGTTCAAAGAAATTGGACTGGGTCTTCATGAACAGGCTGAATTGGCCCGGTGCGCTCGGGGATTTTCGTCGCAAGGCGAGAAATTGGTCCAGTCCGATGGCGAAGATGCCTACGGCAAAGGGGACCGCCATGACTGCAATAGTCTGGTGATTGGAGAGGCTGAGCCCGAAAATGAGCAACATGGCATAGAGGAAGCCGCGGCGATGGGGCTGCATCATCCAGGCGAAGAAAACGCAACTGATCAGGACGAACGAGAAGACGTTCAGCACGCGCATTTCGGAGACGCAGGCCCAGAGCCAGACGCCCCGGTTGAAGCCGAAGAGGAGCGCACAGCTTGAGCCGATAAAGAGCGCCATCCAGTGATGGAGTCGCTCATTGGTGGCGTCGCTCCAGGGAAGGGAGTGAAGGAGCAGTCGCAAGCTCCTGGTCATAATGATGGTGGTAAAGCCGACGGTCAGGGCGCCCGTGAAGACGGACATCAATGCCATGCGCCAGGCCGGATTGCCGAAGGGAATGATGAAGTGGCTCCAGATATAGCCCAGTAACGCCCAGAGCGGATAGCCCGGGGGATGGGGGACACCGAAAGAGAATGCCCCGGTTACCAGTTCGCCGGAATCCTGTAACGTGACCTCTGGCGCCATGTAGTAAAAGAACGCCAGGCCCGAGATTAGTGTGGTGAGAAACGCGGCAACCCAATCTTCAGGTTTGAAAAAATGCAGCAGGCTTTCGGTGGGTTCTTCGGGTTGCTCCTGTGTCTTTACGGCTGGGGTCGCTTTATTTGATAACATTCAGACATTCTCCCGGAAAAAGTTGAAGTACAACATAACCGTCAAAACATAGCGGTTTTCCTGTGGCGGTGCAACATTAAGCGGTTAAAACAAAAAACGGGAACCGGCCTTCCGGCCTGTTCCCGTTGAGTCATTATCTGACTGAGTGCTTACCGACGACCGCCGGCGCCGCCACGGCCACCGCCGAAGCCACCGCCCGCGCCGCCGCGACCGCCACCGAAACCGCCCTTGCGATCGCGATCACCGCCACCACCACGGCTGCCGCCGAACCCGCCACCACCACCAGCACCGCCGCCAACGCGGGGGGCCGGAGGACGCGCTTCGTTCACGATCATGGCGCGACCATCAAGGTCCTGCCCGTTCGTGGCCGCGATCGCCGCCACCGCTTCCGCATCGGTGCTCATCTCGACAAAGCCAAAGCCCTTGCCGCGACCGGTCATGCGATCAATGATCACGTCCGCCGATTCCACTTTGCCATGTGCAGAGAACACCTGTTGCAGTGTTTCGCTTGTGACGCCATAACTCAGATTGCCAACATACAGTTTCTTACCCATCTTCGATCTCCTCAGTGAGGACTAGCGGATCCGTTCTTTTGCTTTCTGGCTCCTATGGAAAGGGGTCCAACTCGAACCCATTTAAGGAGGAAGATCGAAATGCAGCGGGCCTTGGGTGTGCATTGTGTTGCGCCAAACCGACTTCTTCGTCAACCAACTTTCATGGCAGACTAGCCAATTTCAGGGCAAATGTATAGGGGTTTTTATTTCAAGTACCTCGAAACGGCCGCAGTATCCAGCCTGGGAATTTCGGCATGGGAGGCCCCGTCGGACGGGTGGCTGAGGGCCTGTTTCAGGGAGGTGACCGCCTCGCCAGGGGTAGCGGAGGGGTGCAGGGTAAAGTAACGGGCGATCACCCTGGCGGTATAGGCTGCCGCGATAGAGGTGCCGACATAAGTCCCGGGTGGACCTTTATACCCGACTGGCAGATTAGCATATCCCGGGGCCGCAAGGGTGATGAAGGAGCCGTAGTTGGATTGATCCCAGAGGGTCCCGTCAGCTCCTAGTGCCCCCACGGCGAGTACGTCCGGAATCGCGGCGGGATACAGAGGCCGGTTGGTGGGCTCATTCCCCGCAGCGGCTACCGGTACGGCCCCGCGTTGACGGGCATAGGCAATGGCATCGTTGAAGAATCCGCTGTCGGTCTCAGAGCCCCAACTCATGTTGATGACGCGGGCGCCCTGTTCCAGGGCGAACACCATGCTCTGCATCAGGGTAAAGCTGGAGGTAATCCCCTTTTCATCCATGGTGCGGATCGGGATAATGGCTCCGGATTGCGAGTCCAGGGCGGGATTGCCGCCTTCCGGGCTGATGGCACCCGCCGCAATCAGGGCCATTTGCGTGCCGTGCCCAACCGGATCGGAGATGGGGGTTCCCGGAGCCGTGGCGTCAAGGGTGGCCACCACGGCTTTTTCGAGAGCTGGATTAGGGGTGAAGCCCGAATCGAGGACGGCAACGGCCGGTCCGCCCCCATTCGGGAGCGTCCGCAGGCTGTCGGTCGGTTGGGGACCGGGGGCTTTTTCAGGGGTAAGGGAACGATAGACCTGGTTGGGCTCGGCGCGGGCGACCAATGGATTTTTGGAGAGCTGGTTGAGCAGGTCAGCCAAATCTGTGCCGGGTGGAAAATGCAGGCGGTACAAGGATAGGGCGGGAATACTGTCCATCACCGTGGTTCCTGTTTCGCGAAGCAGGGTGAGCAGTTGTTCTTTGGTTGTGCCAGGCCGGAGGCGGATGAGAACCTCATTTTTCAGGCAGAGGATTCTGTTCGTTTGACTGGTTTGGCTTTCGATGGTGGCGGGCGTCTGGGCGGGTAAGAGGGGAAGAGGGCGTCGGCTACCGGGTTTATAAACGAGAATTTCCGAAATGCGGCGCAGTTTGCCCGCTGGCCCGTCGATGGTTTGCCAGGTGAGGGCATAATCGCAATCGGCAAGCATCCGCTTGATCCCCTCTCCCATTTCCCGGTTTTCGAAATGGGCGGTAATCAGGGGGTTGATCCGTTCATCGATCGCGACCTTGACCCCTGCCTCCTGGAATTGAGCGAGGATGTCGCGGAGAGGGGTGTCCCGGGCATCCAGGGTGAGGGCATCCGCGACCATCCGCATTTCAAAAGCGGATGCAGAAAAGACTCCCGCCAGGAGGGCGGAGGCAAGAAGGAGTGATGGATTCCAATAAGCCGATCTCATGATTTTTAGTATAGTGGAGTCTTGTGAAATAACCAATAACTCCTTTCCTTTGCGCCTTTATCTGCGATAGACTTTTGCATGACATCGGATCGAACATGGCCGGGAAAATTGGTGCAGTGGTTTGAACGGGAGCACCGGGAGATGCCGTGGCGCAGCGATCCATCTCCCTACAAGGTATGGGTTAGCGAAATGATGCTTCAGCAGACCCAGGTTATCACGGTTCTGCCCTATTTTGACCGGTTCATCAGGCGTTTTCCCTCCTTTGGCGTTTTAGCTGCCGCTGATCTGCAGGAGGTGCTCAAGCTTTGGGAAGGACTGGGCTATTATTCCCGGGCTCGTCATCTTCATGAGGCTGCGAAAATGATCACCCGGGACTATGGCGGTCAACCGCCCCGGACTGCAGAGGCACTGCGGCACTTTCCGGGGATCGGTCCGTATGCCGCCGCGGCGATTGCGAGCATTGCCTATAATGAGCCGGTGCCTTCCGTTGACGGAAACCTCTTGCGGGTATGCAGTCGGCTTTGGGGGTTAGACACGCCGATGCGACAAAACGCATTGGCCGACGAAATCCGGGCACGGTTGACGCCCCTCATTAGACGTGTCAATCCCTCGCACTTCAATCAGGCGATGATGGAAACGGGCGCCCTCATCTGCAAGCCGCATAACCCCTTATGCGGTAGATGTTTGCTGTCAAAGTACTGTGTTGCTTTCAAGGCCGGGAGAACGGGGGAATTGCCCGTTGTGGAGCGAAAAAAGGCGGTGCCACACTACCGCGTGGGGGTGGGGGTCGTGTGGAAACAAGGTAAAATATTAATCGCTAGGAGATGTGAAACGCAGATGCTGGGCGGGTTGTGGGAATTTCCGGGGGGAAAGCAACTGAAGGGCGAACCCCTGGAGGCGACGGTGGCGCGTGAAGTGGCGGAAGAAACCGGCGTACAGTGTCAGGTGGACGTTCCGTATGTTACGGTAAAACAGGCGTATTCGCATTTCAAAATCACCCTGACTGCGTTTAAGTGCCATTGGCTTTCAGGGCGGGCCCGTGCCTTGGCCTCTGCGGAGCTCAAGTGGATCAGGCCTTCTGATCTGGCGGCGTACCCCATGCCGCGTGCAAATCGACGGGTAGTGGATGCGATGGAGTATTGACATTTGTGACAATGTCGGTATACCCTTAACCGATTGTGGTATTTGGTCCTGCGAGATCGAAGTGGGGGGGGGCTTCAGGTGTAAACCTGTTTGTTATTATGATTCCGGCAACTACACGAAATATTAAAAACGGACGTATTGTTCCGTTGTTCAATACTTTGGGCGCATGTCTGGCGTTTTGTATGCTGTTGTCTGGCTGTGTGACCTCTACTCCCGAAGATGATTACGTGGCGAGCGTATTGGCAGAGGCGATGCAGGAATATGGCGCTGTCGGATCGATTCCGTCGGCAGAAACGCAGCGACCGCCAAGTCAAACCGTATCCCTGCCGCAATCCGCACCAGTTTCTGTTGTTGCGCCTGCTTCCGTGTCAATTCCTGCGGGCGGCACGGTTTCGGTGGCCCAACCGTCGCCTGTGGTGGTGAGGCCTGCTCCGTTCGTTCAGCCAGTTCTTCCTCCGGTAGTTGTTCCCGCAGTACCTGTTCCGGTTGCATCTGCTCCCGTCGTATCTGTGCCGGTCTCTCAGCCCGTGCCGGTTGAGGGGGGGGCTGTGGCTACGGCTGGAGGGGCGCCTATGCCGGTTCAGCCGGCGGGAGTGAGGACGAATGAAGTGGCTCCGCCAGTCATCCCGCCCCCCTTGGAAGGCAAGCCGGTTATGCCGAAACCGTCCATTGCTACTATTCAGCCTGATTCCGTTCTGTGGGTGGCCGTTACAGAAGACCCCAGTTTAAGTGGGCGTTATATGGTCAATGATGCCTCGGCAATTGATTTTGGTTATGTGGGGTTGGTCTTTCTGCCGGATTTGAGTGTTGAGCAGGCCGAGGCAGAGATAAAGCGGGTTTTAGAGGGACGTTATTTAAAGAATGCGACCGTTTCCGTGAAATTGGCGAAAGCGTCCTACGACCGGGTTACGGTGAGCGGGCATGTTGAAATGCCCGGAGAAATCAAGATCGGGCCTGGGGCCACCATTTCTTTGAATGAGGCGTTGAGGCGAGCGGGTGGATTGCGCGCGAGCCGTGATAACAGCCGGGTGAAGATCGTGCGGGGTGGGGCGAAAACCCCGTTTGGGGCGGCGGCCGAAGGGGAAGTGTATTCGCTGACCACCGAGGACGGCCAAATGAAGGTGCCTGATATTTTTCTGCGAAATGATGATCTCGTTTATGTGTTTACCCCTTCGAGTGAGTCAAAAGGGGCGACGCAGGATTCCGTTATGACCGGGGTGGGCGGGAAGCGGGTTATTTTGTTGGGCGAGGTTCCGCGGCGCGGGGTGATTGAGTTCAGTGAAAACGAACCCTGTACGCTGATGTATTTGTTGTTCAAAATCGGGGGTCTTCCGCGGTTTGCGCGGGGCGACAAAATCTCAGTGGTGCGGCGGGATAAGGATGGTCAGGAGAAGAAATTCCTTGTAAATGGTGAGAAGTTGATGAAGAGTGGGAAGCCCGAGGATGACCTTGTTCTTGAAACAGGTGATCGTATTGTGGTGCCTGCCAGGTCCATTTCTTTCTTATAAGGGTTTGCAATGCCTCCAGTAGACAGTTTTGAGCAGAAAAAGGTTGATCCCAGGATTTATCTTGGAATCCTTGTTTTCCGCTGGAAGCTGATCGTTATTTGTTTCCTTTATTCCATGTTGGGCGGGGTTGGGTATCTTCAGTTTGCCCCGAAAGAATATGAAACCGGCGCCGGGATCATGATTTACCGTGATCCCTCAACTCAGATCGAGTCCCAGTCCTATCACTGGTCCCAGAGCGAGACCCATGTCTCATTGTTGCAAAGTGCGGCGTTTCAGGCACGTATTGTCGAAAAACTTTCCCCCCAGTGGCTGAAGCGACTGGGCGGAGATGTCCGTGAGCTGACGCCGCCGCTGAAAGTCAGCCGGGTGGGGGGGGCGGGGATTTCCATCTGGCTCTCCATTCGTAATTCCCATCCCGCCTATGCCCGTGCCTTTTTGACGGAGGCCATCAAGCAATTTCAAGTCCAGCGGGAATTGGTCAAGGGCGAGTCGTATGGGTCTGCCGCGCGCATTCTGGAGGAGGAACTCGCCCGGTTGCGGGAGCAGATCCGCTCGGCTGAGGATGAGGTGATTGAGTTTCAGCGGGTGAACCAGATGGAGTATGTGCAGGCCAAGGGAAGTCTGGAACTGGGGTATATGAATCAACTGGTGGGGCGCCAGCAACAGCTCAATACCGAGCGCTGGATGCTGGAGATGCAGTACCCCAAGCTCAAGGGCCAATCCATGGAGATGATCCAGTCGGCCCTTTCCATGACGCGGGCGACCGGGTTGATCGCGTCCACTGGGGCGGGGACGAATACGGGGGTGGAGGGGGTTGCGGCCAAGCCGGAAGAGGGGAGCACCTCGGACGATGGGCGGGCCTGGCAGAATGCGAAATTGAAACTGATCCGGCTCGAACAGCAACGCAAGGACCTGGCGATTTACACCCAGCCTGAAAATCCAAAATTGAGAGCACTGGATGAGGAGATCTCGTCGATCCGCAAGGATATTCAACTTCAAACGGAACTTGAATATGAGAAGGTGAAGGAGCGGATCTCTGCGATTTCCTATCAGTCGGATGCGCTGGAGGAAGCGCAACGGCGGTGGCGAAGTTCTTATCTGATGGCCAGCAAAAAGACGTCTGACCTGCGTCAGCTCCAATCGGCGGTCGGACGCTTGGAAAGTTCTGCGTCCATGCTTCAGGCGAAGTTGAATGACTTGCGGGTCGATCAGGAGATCAAAGGGGAGCATTTCGCGGAATTGCAGCCGGTGCGGACCAACCCGACTCCCGCCTGGCCTGATCCCGTCAAAATATTACTCATGTCGCTGGTGGCCGGACTGGGCGGCGGGTTGGGGCTGGCCTTGCTGGCGTTTTTCTTTGATGACAAGGTACAGTCGGTGACGGATGTTGAAAGTGTGGTCGGGGTTCCGTTTTTAGGCGGGATTCCTTACTGGGTTCATGGCGGGGATTTGACCAACAGGGTGCGCCCGATTGTCCGCGACCAGCACCGTTCTGGCGCGGCGGAGGCGTACCGTGCGTTGCGAACCAATGTGCTCTCTGCCGTTGAAAAGGCCGGCAAGAAGATCATACTGCTGACGAGCGCCGATTCCAAGGAAGGGAAGACCCTTACCACGCTGAATTTATCCATCATGATGGCGCGAACCGGAAAAAAAGTGCTGTTGCTGGACATGGATCTTCGGCGCGGTCTGCTCCATAAATCGTTTGAACAAGAGCGCACGCCTGGAATTGTGGATGTACTGAGGGAGCGGCGGCCGCTCACTGACGTCATCACCAAAACCACTACGGAAAATCTCTGGTTTGCGCCGGCCGGGTCCATTGAAAAAAACACCTCCGAACTATTGCATGGGGTGGATCTGGAGAACTTCTTCAGCTCCGTCATGGGGGAGTATGACTACATTGTACTGGATACGGCGCCTGTGTTGCGCGTGACGGATACCGTGATTCTGGCGTCCTGCCCGTTGGTTTGTGTGGTCTATGTGGCGCATGCGAACCGGACGGCGAAGCCGACCATTAAATACTCTCTCGATATGCTCGGGGATGTGCATATTATCGGGATGATCGTCAACAGCATTGAGATGCACCGGATCAGCAGTTTGTATTATGCGTATCAATATCCGAACTATGCCTACTACAGCTACGCCTACCGTTATGGCTATAATTACGATCTGTACGATGAGCATGGGCGACGGACGCCCATGGGGCCGTGGAGCAATATGCGGCGAACGGTGGTCCGTTGGTTTAAGAACACGTTTTTCCCGGCGGAGTAATCTATGTCATCGCATCGCAGCTATATGCAGAAGCAGGTGATCTGGTTGGGGGCACTGGATGCCTTCTGCCTGATTGCCGGGGTGCTCTCTGCGGTAGTCCTCCGTCTGGGGTCTGATTCGCTGGACACCCATATCAACGATTATATTTCTGGCTGGATCTATCTGACGGTGGCGGTCCTGGCCTCCAATTATCTGACGGGCAGCTATGGACTGGAGCTTCGGCTCTCACGCTTCAACATGGCCATCAACTGGCTGTTTTCAATGACCATGGCGGTGCTGGTCGTCAGCATTACCTCGTATGCCTGGCTGAGCGCGGCCCTTGGCCGTGGCGTGCTGGGTATTGCCGTGCTGGTCTATTCGGTATTGTGGCTGACGCTGAGAATGCTGATTTATCATTATCTATTCCGGCAAGAGCCGTTCATCTACCGGGTGGCCATATTGGGGACGGGATGTCGGGCACAGTCGGATCTCCGGTTGGTTCAAAATCTCCATCTTCGGCCCAAGCATGTGGTCGTGGCGTTGATCCAGGTCGATCAGGGCGGCGGGATCAGGATGAGCGACAGCCCTGCTCCCGGCGATGAAGCTCGAGCGGAAGGGGCGGAGCCCGTCCCCCCGGTGATCCACTGCAGTCCCGCACATGTGGCGGCAACCGTCCGGTCACTTGACTGCGATGTGCTGTTGGTCGCGGTTGAGCGGGAGCAGGAATTGGCCGGGGTATATCCCCAGATGAGGCGACTGCGTTTCGAGGGAGTCTCGGTGCTTTCACCCTTGAATGTGGCTGAGGTCTATTCCGGGAAGGTGCCCCTGACGATGGTGGATGAGCTTTGGCTGATGAATGCCAGCCAGGGGCATATCTCGCCCATGGCCATGCGGGTTAAGCGTGTGGTGGATATTTTCCTGATTGTTGTGACCGCCCCCATCACCGTTTACTTTGGATTGCTTACGGCGCTCCTTATAAAACTGTCTGCCCCCCGGAGTCCGGTTCTGTATTTTCAGGAACGGGTGGGGCGGTTTGGCCGGATCTTCAGGATCTATAAATTCCGGACGATGAAGGTGGATGCGGAGCAGGAGGAAGGGGCTGTGTGGTCGCCCGAAAATGATCCACGGATCAGCTGGGCCGGCCGGTCTTTAAGGAAATACCGGTTGGATGAACTGCCTCAGTTATGGAATGTGCTGAAGGGCGATATGAGTTTGGTGGGGCCGAGGCCTGAACGACCGGAGATTGTGGAGAGGCTTGAGAAAGTCGTGCCCTTTTACCGCGAGCGAGAAAACCTGCTTCCGGGGCTCACCGGGTGGGCTCAGATCCGCTATCCCTATGGGGCGACCATTGAGGATGCAAGGGCCAAGCTCGAATTTGACCTCTATTACCTTCAGAACTTCTCGGCGGCCCTGGATCTGCGAATCATTTTGCGCACCCTGCGCATTGTGGTTTTTGGTCTGGAGCGGGAGACGAAGTAGCCGGCCGGCGAAAAGACCGGCGCGGGTCAGCTTCAGGGCTTTTTGCGGGGGAGCGATGTGCTCTGGACAATTTCGCGCAGCACCGTTCGATACCCTTTGTTGCCCTCTTCAATTTCCCGTGAGACTTCGCGGACAATGGTTTGGGTCCCTTTTTGCGGGGGCTTGGAAAAGGTGAACTCGTGCGTGCCAATGCGGATCACATCCCCGGGCTTGAGGACCGCCACCATGACTTTGGCGCCATTGACGTAAAGGCCATTGCGTGAATTAAGATCTTTGATCACATAATCCGAATCCCAGAGCCGGATTTCAGCATGAATCCGTGAAATCCGGGTTTCGGGGATGCAGACGTCCGCTTCCTGTGTGCGCCCGAAGGTGATGGAGGTCCGGCCTTCAAGATGAACTTCATGGCGCTTACCGTCGACATTTGTAAATTCCAAAAACATAAATAACACTCCCCGTCTTCAATGGCTTAAATACATACCAAAAATGCGGCCGCTTCCGCAAGTCTGCCGAATCACATCCTTTCTTGATTGCGCCCAGGGCCTGTAATGCCTATCCTTTTGACTTCAATTTTTCATAAGGAGACGGTCATGGGCATGAATGTGGTACAGAAGATTTTGCGGGAACATCTGGTTAGCGGCGAAGTGATTCCCGGACAGGAAATTTCAATCCGGATCGACCAGACCCTGACGCAGGATGCCACGGGGACGATGGCCTATCTTCAGTTTGAAGCGATGGGCCTGGACCGTGTGCGGAATGAACTGGCGGTCAGCTATGTGGACCACAACACCATCCAGGTGGGATTCGAAAATGCAGATGATCACCAATATCTCCAGAGTGTGGCCGCCAAATACGGGATCATTTATTCCAAGCCGGGCAATGGAATCTGCCACCAAGTCCATCTGGAGCGCTTCGGGGCCCCGGGGAAAACGCTGCTAGGCTCTGACTCGCATACGCCCACCGGCGGCGGCGTCGGAATGCTGGCCATCGGGGCTGGCGGGATCGATGTGGCCGTGGCCATGGGGGGCGGCCCTTTCTATCTGACGGCTCCCCGGGTCGTGAAGATCAACCTGACCGGCAAGCTCCGGCCGTGGGTCACGGCGAAAGATGTCATTTTAAAAGTGCTGCAACTGTTCACGACCAGGGGAAATGTGGGGTGTATTTTCGAATATGGCGGACCGGGCTTGAAACATCTTTCAGTCCCTGAGCGCGCCACCATCACCAACATGGGTGCCGAATCCGGCGCCACCACCTCGGTTTTTCCGAGCGATGAGGTGACGAAAGCCTTTTTGCAGGCGCAAGCGAGGGGCGATGTCTGGCGGGAAGTGGTTGCGGATCCAGATGCCATGTATGATAAAGAGGTGACGATCAACTTGTCGAAGCTGGAGGCGTTGGCTGCCGCCCCCCACTCCCCGGATAATATTGTGACCGTCGCCTCGATCGCCGGAACGAAAGTGGACCAGGTGTTGATTGGTTCCTGCACCAACTCCTCCTATATGGATTTGAAGACGGTGGCAAAAATCCTGAGCGGGCGACGGGTGCATCCGGATGTGACCGCCGGCATTGCCCCGGGCTCCAAGCAGGTGTTGGAGATGATTGCGGATGATGGGGGGATGAGTACCCTGCTGGCCGCGGGGGTCCGGCTGTTCGAAAATGCCTGTGGTTTCTGTATAGGCAACTCCCAGTCGCCCAAGACCCATTCTGTTTCATTGCGCACCAATAACCGGAACTTTGAGGGCCGGTCCGGCACGAAGTCGGCGGGCGTATACCTGGTCAGTCCACCGGTGGCCGCACTGGCAATCTTGCAGGGGAAGATTGTTGATCCGGCCTCGGTGATGGATATTAAATATCCCAAAGTCAAGATGCCCAAGGCCTACAAAGTGGATGACTCAATGCTGCTCCCCCCGTCGAACGATCCGGCCTCCGTTGTGATTGTGCGCGGTCCGAACATTGGTGAACCGCCCCGGAATGTGCCGCTACCCGAATCGCTGAAGGGAGTGGCCACGCTGAAGGTGGGCGACAAGATCACCACGGACCACATCATGCCGGCGGGGGCAAGGTTGAAATACCGGTCGAATGTGCCCGCCTATTCCGAGTATGTATTCGAGCCGAACGATCCCTCGTTCCCGAAGCGTGCGGCGGCCCTGCGGGATGCCGGTAAGCACAACATCGTGGTCGGAGGGGAGTCCTATGGCCAGGGGTCCAGTCGGGAGCATGCCGCCCTGTGCCCCATGTATCTGGGGGTCAAAGCCGTTCTGGCAAAATCCATTGAGCGTATTCACTCCGCTAATCTGATCAACTTCGGGATACTTCCGCTGTTGTTCGAGAATCCGGCGGATTATGAAGCTATCACCCAGGGGGATGAACTGGTCGTCGCCGGGATGCGGATGGCAGTGCAGGGCGGGAGTGAGCGTATCGTGCTGCGTAATGTCACCCGGGGCTGCGACGTGGCGGCTAAACTGATTCTGACGGCCCGGCAACGGGCCATCATTCTGGCGGGTGGTTTATTGAATTTCACGAAAAGCGCGAAGTAATCAAGAAGGTTTCAACATAACGAGGGAAGATATACATGAGCTATAAAAACGTTACAGTCCCAGTCAATGGACAGAAAATCGTGATGGGCGCCAACGGAAAGTTAAACGTGCCGGACCATCCGATTATTCCCTTTATCGAGGGCGATGGAATAGGGCCTGATATCACCCGCGCGGCGATGATTGTGTGGGATGCGGCGGTCCTGCAGGCCTATGGCGGCAAACGGAAGGTGGCCTGGATGGAGGTTTATGCCGGCGAGAAGGCCAATGAAGTGTATGGGCAGCCGATCTGGCTTCCGCCGGAGACCCTGACCGCCTGCCGCGAATTCCTGGTCTCCATCAAGGGGCCATTGACTACCCCGGTGGGCGGTGGTATCCGCAGTATCAATGTGGCTTTGCGGCAGGAACTGGACCTGTATGTGTGTCAGCGTCCGGTTCAGTGGTTCAAGGGTGTGCCTTCGCCGGTGAAGCAGCCTGAATTGACGGATATGGTCATCTTTCGTGAAAACACCGAGGATATCTATGCCGGTATCGAGTGGGCGGCTGGTACTCCGGAGGTGAAGAAGGTCATTGATTTCCTCCAAAAAGAGATGGGAGTCACTAAAATCCGCTTCCCCGGCTCGTCCGGCATCGGGATCAAGCCCGTTTCACGGGAGGGAACTGAGCGGCTGGTCAAGGCCGCGATTCGCTATGCCATTGCGCAACGCAGGCCCTCCCTGACGCTGGTGCACAAGGGGAATATCATGAAGTTTACGGAAGGCGCGTTCCGGGACTGGGGCTATGACGTCGCCCGGAAAGAATTTGGCGCCAAACCGATTGATCAGGGGCCCTGGCATAAGATCAGGACGGCCGACGGCCATGAACTGGTGATCAAGGATGTGATCGCGGATGCCTTTCTGCAGCAGATTCTGACGCGGCCAGCTGATTACTCGGTCATCGCCACGTTGAATCTCAATGGTGATTATATTTCTGATGCCCTGGCGGCC
Organism: bacterium; assembly: GCA_037128595.1. Classification (NCBI taxonomy): domain Bacteria; species bacterium. Next base: position 119,812 of record JBAXWB010000008.1, on the reverse strand, counting down.
TGCGTGGGCGGCATCGGCATTGCGCCGGGCGCCAACATCAATTACGACAGCGGGGTGGCGTGTTTCGAGGCGACCCATGGCACGGCCCCGAAATATGCGAATCTGGATAAGGTGAACCCCGGCTCGCTGATTCTCTCCGGGGAGATGATGTTCCGCTATATGGGCTGGACCGAAGCGGCGGATCGCATCCTCGCCGGCGTGGAGCGGACCATCAGCAAGAAAACCGTGACCTATGATTTTGAGCGCCTGATGGAAGGCGCCACCCTGCTCAAGTGTAGTGAGTTCGGGCAGGCGATTGCAGCCAATATGTGAGGTGCGGTCAGTGGCTTAACGAATAAATATCGTTGAGCTTATAGTGCCCGTTTTCGAGTCCAAGCACCTCGGTGATGCCGGTGATCTTGCGTGAGCCATTTGGCAGCCGAGCGGTTTGGACGACAATATTGATGGCCGAAGCGACCTGCTCGCGGATGACCGCGAGCGGGATTTCAACCCCGCTCAACAGGGAGCAGGTTTCGAGCCTCGATAAACTGTCTTTGGCGCTGTTGGCGTGGATGGTTGACATACAGCCGTCATGTCCGGTGTTCATGGCCTGGAGCATATCGAGGGCCTCACCGCCCCGGATTTCTCCCACAATAATCCGGTCAGGGCGAAGCCGCAGAACCGAGCGGAGTAAATCCCTGATCGTGATCTCTCCTTTGCCGTGCTCATCCGGTTTCCTGGTTTCAAAACACCCGACATGCGTTTGCTGAAGCTGAAGTTCGCTGGCATCTTCCAGCACGAGGATGCGCTGGTTGTCGGGAATTAACGCGCTGAGCACATTCAGGACGGAGGTTTTGCCTGACGATGTGGCGCCGGAGACGATGATGTTCTTTCCTGATTTTACTATTTTATCAAGCAGCTGTGCCCCTTCAGGGGTGACGCTGCCGAAATCGATTAATTGCTGGAGCGTCAGCTTTTCGCGGCGGAATTTACGGATCGCCACCATCGTGCCGGAGCGGGAGAGCGGGGGCATGACCGCGTGGAGTCGTGATCCATCAGGTAGACGGGCGTCCAGTTGAGGGTTTTCGGCGTTGAAAAATCGCCCAACACTACGGGCCACATTCATCACTGCCGCTTCCAGCGCCTGTTCATTGATGAACGCGGCGGCCGTCGGCGTGAGTTTCCCTTTGCGCTCAACATAGATTTGCCGGGGGCCGTTGATCAGGATTTCCGACACTTCATCGTCCATCAAGTATTCTTGGACCGGTGCGAAGAACAAATAGAGATAAGAGGGTTTGGCTTTTGACTTGGACGAGGCGGAGTCAGGTTGGGGTTGCGGGGTATTGCTGGCATCTTCCTGTGAAGTCGTCATAAAGGAGCTCTCCCTCGTTAGTTCGAAAAATAAACTTGTCATCATCTAACAAGCATTTACTATTACTGACAAGGTTATAAATTCAACAGGAGGGATTGTTGCGTATGAAGACAAAGACAGCGAAGTCAGGTCAAGGAATGACGGAATACATCATCATCATCGCAGTGATTGCGATCGGATGTCTTTTAATTGCCGGTCTCTTCGGGAAGCAGATTAAAAACGTATTCTCGCGTGAGGGTAGTGCATTGTCAGGAAAGGTCGCCCCTGAAGACTCGACTGCCAAAGATATGTCAGATGAGGCGGCAAAAGTGGACAGCATGAACTCGTTTGATAAAGACGCGGCCAAAGGACAAGAATAATTCACTTTTCCAGGATCGGGCGTTTCTCATACCTGTAGTTGTCATATAGTTCAGCGCGGGATCATGCCTGCGACATTGTTATTCAGGAAAAAGCTGCCATGAAAAATCGAACTCCTATTGTCATTGCTATTATTATCGGTGTGTTGGCGATCTTTTCCGTCCATTCCTACGTGAAGCGTGTGGAGCAGACGACTCAGGATAAGCTGAAGGGGATGCCGGTAGTATCGGCTAAAGTGAAAATTGCGCCTGGCGTTGAATTGACCATGGAAATGTTTGTGCCTAAAGAGGTCCCCGAGCAATTTATCCCCGCTCAAGCGATCAAGGGGAGTGCGGAGTTGAAGCAGATTATCGGGCGTAAGCTGCGCGTTCCGGTCAAGGCGGGTCAGATCGTGCTCTGGTCTGATCTGGTCAGCGAGGATAAGTCCGGCTTGTCGAGTGCCATCCCCGCAGGGGAGGGGGCGTTTACGGTATCGATCTCAAAAGGCATTAAAAGCGGCTTGATCCAGCCCAATGACCATATTGATATCATTGGCTCATTTGCGATGCCGAAGCCGGCTCAGTCAATCCCCAACTCGACGGCAACCTGGCGACAGGGTTCTGATATGGTGAATGTGGTCTTGCTGCAGAATGTGACCGTGTTGGCTTTAGGGGATTCATTTGGCGCGGGGCGAGCTGCGGGAGGGTCAGGCGGTGGGGATGTTACCCTCTCGCTGACGTTGCAGGAGGCCCAATTGCTAATGTTCGCCTCCGCACACGGTGAGTTGGGCGCCGTCTTGCGCCGGGACGGGGCACAGGATATCAAAGCCAGGGCTGAATTGCCGCGGATTACGTTTGAGGCCATCGATACGATTGTGGGTGATTTGGACGGAAAGCGGGCCATGCGGATCATTGAGGTGCAGAAGGGGTCGAAAACGGTGCCGGTACCGGTGTTGAATTAAGTCTGAACACAGGGGATCAATCATATGAAGACAGCTAGTGCTTTGTTGTGGTGCATAGGGTTTGGCGCGGCTTTAGCCGTTCCGGTTTATGCCGAGGATGTAATTGTGGTCAAGGGGGCCTCCAGCCGGATTGCCGTGGCAGAGGGTGTCAGGAGGATAAGCGTTGCCAACCCGGCGGTAGTGGATGCGCGGCCTGATGGCGACGGGCGTTCAGTTCTGGTTCAGGGCTTGATGGAGGGTTCATCCGAGGTTCGTGTGGAGCGCTTGCAGGGTGCGGATCTGTCATACCGAGTCAAGGTTACAAGTGACCTTCAGGATATGCTGGGGCAGATCAAGGAACTGCTTTCGGACGTTGAGGGGCTTGAGGTTAAGGAGGTGGGAAGCAAGATTGTCCTGAAAGGGAGCGTCCTGACCAAGTCGGATTACGACCGGGTCATGAAGGTCGGCGAGGCCTATTCGGGCGTGATCCTGAACATGGCTAGACTGGATCGTACTGAGATGAGCAAATTTGTGGAAGAAGCCATCATTCGCGACATCGGTTGCGATACCGTCAAAGTAAGGGTTTCAGAAGACACGGCTATACTGGAAGGGGTTGTCTATAGTGAGGCAGATCTGGCACGCGCCGGGGAAATGGCCAGGCTCCGCGTTCCGGTGGTTAAGAATTTACTACGCGTGCAGGACGTGATGATTGAAACCGACGTTCATTTTGTGCAGTTGGACAAGGCCTCTGCCAGTGATATTGGATTTAACGTGCTGAAGAACGCCAGCGTGGGTGCGAAGTTTGACCTGCAGGGCGGGACCGAGAAGCCAACAGTCAACAGCTTCAGCGTGAACGCGAATCTGTCGGCCAGGATTAATGCCTTGGTGGGGGCCGGCAGTGCCAAGATACTGGCGCAACCGCATCTGAGCACCAAGAGCGGGGGCGAGGGGACCTTCCATTCGGGCGGGGCGACCTACTTTGCCGTGTCGGGAATCAATGCCGGCAGTCTGGAGAAAATCGAATACGGGATTATCCTGAAAGTGAAGCCGACGTTGCAGGGGCGTGACCGGATCATGAACGAGGTGACCATTGAGGTGAGTGTGCCCAGCGCCAAGCCGCAGGGGACGTTCTCGTTGGAGAAGTTTGACACTAAGAGCGTGGCGATGTGCAAGGTCGGGGAAAGCATCATGCTGTCAGGCCTGGTTCAGTCGTTGGCCACCCAGTTCAAGGAAAAAACACCGCTTCTCGGTGATATTCCCCTGCTGAGTATGTTCTTCAGCAACAAGCAGAAGTCGAACGAAAGCCGGGAGCTGATTGTCCTGATTTCTCCCAAGCCGGTCTTCCCTCAGACCGACAATTCGCCTGCGTTCAGCCAGGAGCGGGAGCACCTTCTTAAAGAAAAAGCAGCGCCTTGAGGCGGTTATTGAAATCAGGTACACATGGCGGTTGTAGTAATATCAGGTGGAGAATACAACGGCGAACAGGTTGACATTTCCGGGGAGCGGGTACTGATAGGGCGTTCGACCGAGTGCGACGTCATTCTGCGTGACAAAAATGCCTCCTATAAGCACGCTCAGATCGTGGTTCGGGGAAAAGTTTTCTGGTTGCAGGATCTTGGCAGTACCAATGGAACCACGCTGAAGGATAAGCGGATTATCCAGAATGTTCTGGCGCCCGGCGATGAATTCTTCATTGGGAAATACCGGTTTGTTTTTTCCGAAAATGCAAAGGTTTTTCAGGAAAAGGCCGAGGCGAGCGCGGAAGAGTTCAGGCGCCTGCTCCACGGGCAACTCATTGCCGAGCTCAACCTTAAAAAACTGACCTTATCGCAAATGGCGGACACCTCATTACGCCAGCGTGCGGGCGAGGTGCTGGATCGTCTGATCAAAGCCTCCGAAAAAGAGATTCCTCCGGGGTATGATCGCAATGAATTGAAAAAAGCGGTGCTGGATGCTGCGCTTGGACTGGGGCCACTCGAGGATTTGCTGGCAGATCCTGACGTGACAGAAATCATGGTTAATGGGCCCCAGAAAATCTATATCGAGCGGAAGGGGCGCCTCGAGAAGTCGGCCAAGATGTTTTTGAGCAAGAACGAGATTCTTACGGCGATTGAACGGATTGTCGGGCCCATCGGGCGCAGAATTGACGAAAGCAGTCCCATGGTTGATGCGCGGCTGCAGGACGGCTCCCGTGTGAATGCCATTATTCCGCCACTCGCGCTGGATAGTCCGACGATTACCATCCGGAAATTCCCTAAAAAACGAATTGTGATTGATGACCTGGTCGGGTATGGGAGCCTGACTCAGCCGATGGCGTCCTTTTTGCGTGTGGCGGTGTTGGCGGCCAAGAATACAGTGATCTCGGGGGGGACGGGATCCGGGAAGACCACCCTGCTCAACATCATGGCGGCCTTCATTCCTGATGGGGCCCGCATTGTGACCATCGAAGACTCCGCCGAATTGCGCCTGCCGCAGGATCATGTGGTGCGGCTGGAGACGCGGCCGCCGAATATTGAAGGAAAAGGAGATGTCACCATCCGCGATCTAGTCAAAAACTCATTACGGATGCGGCCCAACCGGATCGTGGTGGGGGAGTGTCGTGGCGGCGAGGCGCTGGATATGTTGCAGGCCATGAATACCGGGCATGATGGCTCGCTGACGACCGTTCATGCCAATTCCCCTGTCGATGCCATCCGGCGTTTGGAAAACCTGGTGCTTTATGCCGGCATGGATCTGCCCCTGAAAGCCATTCGGGAGCTGATTTTTTCAGCGGTCAGCCTGATTGTCCAGATCTCCCGGTTTTCTGATGGAACCCGCAAAGTGACCTCCATTGCCGAGGTGGCCTCGATGTATGACGGGGAGATCCGCTTACAGGAGATTTTCACGTTCAGGCGCACGGGGATTACTGATGCGGGGTTGATTGAAGGGGTTTACACCGCCACCGGGGTCATTCCCACATTTGTCGAGGAGTTGCGACAAGCCGGCCTGGACGTGGATATGGCGATGTTTGTTCCTGCAGCGGAGTAGTCAGTTATGTTGGAATTCATACTCATTTTAGGTTTTTTTGCAGTCCTGGCGATTTGCTTTGCAGCCTATGGGCCCCTGCGGACGCTCGTGAAGCGGTCCGGCTTCCGCGAGAAGGAGCAGGTTGCCCGCCGGCTTGAAGAAATGTTCATTTTCATTTCGGTGGAGAGCCTGCACAAGGTTAAGTGGGCAGTCTCATTCGGATGCGGTCTGATCGGGTTGCTCTTGAGCTGGGAAGCCACACCGCCGGTCCCTTTTGTGGTCGCCCTGATGGTGGCATTGATCGGATATTTTCTGCCGGAATTGGTGATTATAATCATGCGCGTCAAGCGGCGGCGCGCCTTCAGCGAGCAGCTTGTGGATGGGCTGGTGATGATGGCGAACGGGATGCGGGCAGGATTCACACTGCAGCAGGCGATCGATATGCTGATTGAGGAGATGCCGGCGCCAATATCGCAGGAGTTTGAGTTGATTCGCCGGGAATACCGGGTAGGTGTTGACCTTGACGTGGCGCTGCAAAATTGTGTGACCCGTACAAAGGATGCCGATTTGGATCTGGCGGTCTCGGCGATTCAGATCACGCGGCAACTGGGTGGAAACCTGGCGGAAGTGTTCGAGCGCATTGTGTTCATGGTGCGCGAGCGAAAGGTGCTGGGCGGCAAAGCCGATTCCCTGACCGCGCAAGGCCGGCTTCAGGCCCTCATTGTAGGGCTCCTGCCTTATGTGTTCGGTTTCTTTGTGTGGAAGGTCAATCCAGAGTTGATGCAGACCATGTGGACCACCTTTTATGGGTTTTTGGCTCTGGTATTGGTGGTGATCATGGATGTGGTGGGGTATATCTGGGTGCGTAAAATTGCGGCGGTAAAGTATTGATCCCATGAATATTAAACTAAGGCAGTTTTTTGCGGTCGCAGGGGAAATGGCGGTTGCGCGATTCGGGCAGCCGGTAGCCTCGTATGTCAGGAATCATGACGCCATGCTGATCTCGGCGGGACAGCCCGGCGGGCTGATGGGGGTTGAACTGCTGGGCATCCAGGTTGTCGCGATGCTCCTGTTTCCCGTGATCTGGGGCCTTCTGCTGTTTCAGATGGGGATATTTGATTTTCTGTTTGAGGGGCCCAAGCAAATCCTGGTTTATCTTGGACTCATGATGGGTGGCTTTATCTTTCCCGCCGCGAATATCGGGGAGCGGGCCGCGCGGCGAAAGCAGTCCATTGCCCTCGAGTTACCTGATACGTTGGATTTGTTGACGATTTCTGTAGAGGCAGGGCTGGATTTTCTGACGGCCTTGCGTCGCGTGGTCGAGAAACACCGGGCCGGTCCTTTAAAGGATGAATTGTCGTTTTTCTTCAATCAGATTGAACTAGGGCGTCCCCGGCGTGATGCGCTCAGGGAGATGGCTAGCCGGGTCAAGCTTCAGGATTTGAGCGCCGTCGTCTCTTCATTAATCCAGGCTGATCGGCTGGGGGCAAGTATCGGCCCGGTGTTGAAGGTGCAGTCCGACATGCTACGGATCCGGCGGGCGCAACGCGCTGAAAAAGCGGCACAGGAAGCGCCCGTTAAGATGCTTGCGCCGCTCGTGCTGTGTATCATGCCGGCGGTTTTTCTGATGATCCTGGCGCCTGTGTTTATTCAGATGATCACCAGCTATGCGAAATAAGAGAGTGACATGAAGAAGCAGCTCATTATTTTAACCGGTGCGGAATCAGGGAAATCCCTTTTGCTGGAGGGGCCCCTGTTTGTCATAGGGCGTTCTGGTTCGGCCAATTTTCACATTGATGATCCCCGGGTGTCGCGACGCCATCTCGAGCTTCGCATGATATCCGGTCAGGTAGCGGCTGAAGATAAAAGCTCCCGCTGGTCTAATCTGAATGGAGTGCGTCTGAATGGCGTCGCGGTGTTGAAGAACGGAGACATTCTGGAAGTGGGAGCCGTTCAGTTCCGGTATGAGGAGGTGCCGGACCCGGCTGCGGGGGCGTCTGACGACTTGGGGCCGTCGTCCTCGGGGACGAGTGGTACTAAATTCATGGAGCCGATGGATGAGTTGCGGGGGGGAGACGAGGGAGATGCCGAGCCAGATGCCACAAGGGGGATCGTGGGCGAGCAGACGCGAATGCTGAATCCGTCCGACTTGCCCAAGTGGAAGGCGCCTCCTCCTCCGGGAACCCGGTCGCGGAAAAAGATGGCGGTATATCTTCTCGTTGTCTGTGTCCTTCTGATCGTCGCGGGGGGCGCCTGGATGTTTATGGTGAAGGAGCCAAGCCTTGCGGCGAGCGACACCCTGGAGCGTTATACCGACCCCGTGTACGCCTTGGGCATTTCCTATCCGAGCTCCTGGACGCGCTTTGCCGCGAGGCCTGGTGCCCCGCTCATTGTCGGATTGGGCAGGATGGGGGATAGTGCCTGGACGCGAATGCGTGTGGAGGTGGTTCGTGGGGTCGAATATGAAACGACAGGACTGACCGAGGGCTTTCAGCAATATCAGGACTCTGTGAAATCCAATCATGTGTTCCTCGGATCAAAGAAAATGACGTTGAACGACCTGTTGTGTGTGTTTTATGGATTCAAGCTCAAGAATGGACAAGGAAAAGGGCTCTACCTTTTAAACGGAGGAACAAGGATTGTGGTGGAGTGTTTCAGCGCAACCGCCTGCTATCAGGAGCAGGCCCTGGTGTTCTCCAGGCTGTTACCGAGCTTTGCGCTTTTAGAGGGGCAACAGACTTTTGATTTCCCGTTGCCGGACGATGCGATGCAGAAAATGGCGTTGAGTAATCCGGATGGGGTTGACCGGTTGATTGATGAGCATAAGCGTAACGGGGATTCCCTGGTCACCAGCCGGAATGTTAAGCAGGACAATTTATATCGAGCCATTCAGGAATATCAGCAGGCGCTGCAGTTATCCATTGCCCGGCCCGAGCGGGCGAAGGGGTATCAGGAAGCGGCCATCAGCCTGCGTTCAGCCATGAATTTATACAACCAGGCGATCCGGGAACAACGCTATGAGATCAAGAGGGCGATGAAAGAAGGTGACCGCGAAACAGCCTATTGGGCGACTCAGAAACTGATTCAAATGCTGCCTGATAAAACAGATCCGACTTACCAGGAAATGATCCAGTTGCTGCGGCGGCTGTCACCTAAGAAATGAGGCTTTATGATCGCAATGTTGGTGGTGACGCGAGAAAAACGGCAGCTGCAAAAGACGGCCGTTAATAAAGATGTTTTTGTTATAGGCCGCTCTTCCCGCTGCGATCTGGTGTTGCCGGATGAGCCTATGGCCTCCCGCCAGCATATCGTGCTGACCCGGAAGGGGGACGCGTATTGGCTTCAGGATAAAGGGAGCCGGAATGGCACCCTGCTGAACGGCATCCCTCTTGAGGCGCGAAAACAGATCAATGATGGAGATGAAATCGACATCGGGGTCACGCGGTTGAAGTTTATTCTGGACCGGAATCAGGCAGACCCTGATGAGCCCGTGAGCGGCGCCACCCGCGTTCAGGAATGGCCTAAAAAAGAGAGCCAGGGACTGGGTCGTAAAGTGGCTTCCCCGGTGGGTCAAAAGGATTGGCGTGTTCAGCTGGCCATTGTTGAGGGGCCTTTTGTGGGTGGGAAAGTGGCTGATTGGGAGTCCCCTCTGCTGATCGGGCGGGGATTGGAGAATCACATTGTTCTGCTCGATGACGCAGTATCCATTAGTCATGCCCGAATTACAGGAGATGGTGAACGCCATGTGATCGAGGATTTGGATAGCAGTAATGGCACCTTTGTGGATGGGATCAAGGTCAAGCATGCGGCACTTGAGAATGGCCAGCACATCAAGATTGGGGTCTCGACGCTGTTGTTCCGGAAGTCCAATTTACGGAAACAGCGCCAATTGCGAAACCGGATCATCCTGGGGGTGGTCGTCATGGCGTTGGTGCTCGTGGCGATTAAGCTTTTGCAGCCTGCGGACATTGCGGGGGACTATGTGAATGAGGCTAACACATTGTACAAGCAGGGTGAGCTGACAAAGGCATTGGAGTGTTATCAATCCGCACTGAAAGTTGATGCCACTCGAGCGGAGGCCAAGGCGGGGGTCAAGATCGTGAGGGCGGAGTTGGCGGCCAGGGAAACCCTCGCTGAAGCTGAGTTGGCAGCAGCAAAAGAGCTCTATGAGCGCGCGAAGGAGCTTTGTTACCAAGTGCTGCGGAATTCGCCGAACAACCCGCAGGCCCGGAATTTGGAGGCGGTCATCAAGTCGATCGAGAACGCGAAAGTCGCTGCCTCTTCCAAAAACTGGCGTGATGCGGTGGCCCTGCTGGAAAAAGCAAAAGAGGCGTTCCCGAAGTCAGCTCTGGTGCGCCAGCGTCTGGATGTGGCTGTCAGGGAATGTGAAGCCGAGCAGAATTTGGCCAGGGCGAAGAATTGTCTTGAGCATCAGCAGGTTGACATGGCTGAGGCTGCTTTGCAGGCGATACCTGAATCCAGTATGTACTTCATTGAGGCGAAAGAGGGTCTCGATAACATCGCCAGTAACCGGAAGGTGGCAGAATATCTCGATAGGGCAAAGGCGAAATATCAGAAGGGGCTGATTGCCGAAGCACTGGGCGAGTGTGAGGGTGGGCTCCAGACATCGTTTGCTAATGCATCGATGCTGGAGGTGCGCGATCGGATCCGGCGTATTGAGCCTCTGGTCGGGCCGTTGGCAAGCGCCGAGGCCATGGAGACGCCTGATGATGTGGCGATGTTGTGGCGGTATCTCCGGGCCTGCGACAGTGTGATTCAGGTTGAAGACGATCCTTTGAATATGCTGCGCAAAAGGGCGATGGAGGCTAAAAAACGGCTTGCGGTAAGGCTGGCGGAATTATCCAGCGAGAATTGCGTGAAGGCGGAGTCCTCTTTGAACGGCGGAAACCAGCGGGAGGCATTGAGATTGTATAAAGTCGCGCTTCAGGCCGACACGAACAATGTGAAGGCGATTCAGTCCATGGAGAAGGTGCAGAAAAAGATGACGGCAGCGGCCCGCGCGGCCTATCAACGGGGGATTGTTCATGAGGAATTGGGGCAGGCAGATCTGGCCCGGAAGGCTTTCAAAACCGCGCTTGAACTGAGCGCCCCTGACGAAGACTACTATTTGCGGGCATCAAATAAATTGAAAGATTATGCGCAGTGAGCTCACATATGTTCCGGCGTTTGTCGCTATGGTCGGGGTTGCGATTTCGGTCGTTGCCTCGCCGCGCATTTCAGTTGAATCCTCCGCCTGGAATTTCGGGACGGTGACGAATGTCAATCATATGCAGCATGACTTTGTTGTGCGAAATACCGGGGACGCCAGGCTGGCCATCCGGCGCGTCATTACCAGTTGCGATTCCTGCATGAAAGTCTATCTGGATGAGTCCGTCATCGCGTCAGGTGCGAGCACGATCGCACATTGTGTACTCGACACCCGTCAACTTAGTGGTGATATCACCCGTCAGGTGACGCTTGAGACCGATGACCCTTTATCTGCCGGAGTGACATTGGAGCTGCTGGCTACGCTGGTGCCTCTCTATCGGGTGTCGCCGGTGGAGTTGAGTGTGGGTGGAGCCGTGGAGCAGCAGAAAAGTTATGTGGAGATCGCATCACTGGTGAGACTGAACGAGCCCCTTTCGCTAGCTGATTGTGATAACACCAACCTGTTCGCCACCGTGGTTGAGGTGGCGCGGGATCGGTACCAGGTCATAGTGCAGGTGGAAAAGCCGTTGCCGCGCGGGCGCTCCGTTTTTGGTGTAACCGTGCATAGCCAGAATACGAATGATCCGCCTTGTAATATTGCGGGAAGAATTGATTTTCCGGAGGACTATGAGGTGATTCCCTCGCAATTAACATTCGAGGCAAAGGATGAATTACAGACACGTACCTTGTGGCTGAGACAGCATGGCGAGAAGGCGTTTTCGTTACTGGATGCGGTGCCCTCGACGGGCGAGTTCCGCTGCGAAATAGATCCTGATCCAACCTCTGAGAATTACCGTATTTATGTTGAGGCAACGGGTTTGGCGGCGGAAAGAGGGGGCGCCCGCCATATCCTGCTTAAAGGGGTGAATCGGCAGAATCAGGCGGTGGCGTTGCCCGTGGAGATTACCATCAATTGAAAGCACCAATGACACGACTATCCAACAGGAGTGGCCAGGCCATCACTGAATATGTGGTGATGCTGGGTATCACGCTGCCGCTGGTCTTTTGGCTATTTCATCCGGACAATCCTTTATATACCGCTCTCCGGGCCCAGTATAACCTCATTACCGTTCTATTGTTATATCCAGGGCCCTGAGCGGGTCGGAAACATGCCATGATGACAACGACAGTGGAAAATATAGTAGCCTTGAGTGTATTGGCGGCGATGCTTGCCGTAGCCGTCTACAGTGAAATTAAGAATAGCCGGATTCCTAATTGGCTGACCCTGTCGGGGATGGCCGTGGGATTGTGTTTAGGCTACCTGCAGGGGATGCCCGCCTTCTGGTCGAGTTTGGGTGGGTTGCTGATCGGGTTCGGTTTTCTATTCCTTTTCTATGTGTTTGGCGGCGTGGGCGGGGGGGATGTAAAACTCATGGGCGCGGCCGGTGCCTTGATGGGGGCCAAGCTGATCCAGCCTGCATTATTCTATACCGCTTTGGTGGGAGTGGGTCTGGCGTTCATGATCGTGATCTGGCGGAGGGACTTATGGCTGCGAATTGGTAACGGGATGCGTCGGCTGGCCTTTTGGCGCAAGACCACGGCCTGTGGGCCTGTTAACGTTGAGCCGGTCCTTGTGCCATATGGGTTGGCGATTGCGATTGGTTGTGAAATGGCCATGTTCCTGTGTGGTGCGAAATAACAAGGATGAACTGAACGCGTGAACTTGAGAAAAAATGGCCCCGGGATTGTAAAAGATGACAGAGCCCAGTCATTGACTGAGTTTGCCATCGTCATCCCGATTGTGCTGCTGTTCTTTTTCGCCATGCTTCAATATGTTGCTATTGTTCAGGCCTACCAGGTTGGGAACTATGCCGCCTATGCGGCGGCCCGCTCTTATGCGGTGCATGCTGCCCTGAGTATCCATGAAACAGGCAGCGATGCCCGCGCGGTTGATTTTGCCACCAGCGCGGCGGCGATGGCCTTAGCCCCGATCGCCCGACTCATGCCCGGCGAGACCACCGCCCTCGGGTATGATCTTTCAGACTTTGAGCTTACGGGGTCCCATGCGGAGCAACTGATCAAGGGCTACCTCGTGGCCAAGAATCTGCGCTTGAACTCCAGTGTTCTGGGTGGAAGCATTTCTATTCATACCAGTGGCAACCCCAAGCAGGTGGATGTGGAAATCAATTATCCGCAGCCCATCTACGTTCCCGGTCTGGTGGAGCTTTGGAATTATATCGGCGGGCAGAAAATTTTTTCGGGGCTGGAATCCCTGCGCGAGGGGCTTGAAGGAATTCCGAAATCTTATGGCGAATATCAAATGCTGAGGGAGCAGGGAAAGTCTCTGGCGGGATTCGATATCCCTGATGAGTTGGATGAGTATCTCAGTCTTTGTCCACATATCAATATCCAGAGCAAGTGTTCCATGGGCTATGCGGAGTGGGGCGCCAAGGAGTCGTTTCGGCCGCGGTTGCCTGACACCGAGACTGCCGCTGAAGTGACGGATCCTGAACTTGAGAAAAAGGCCGAGGAGATGAAGCAGTTGCAGAAGGATATTGAAGAGGCTCAGAAACGGGCCCAACATGAATGTGAAGACTATGATAATGCCCATAAAGCCACGCTAGCCGCCCAGACAAAAGTGGCTCAGACTGATCCTGGAACGCCTGCTCGCGCTGTGGCCGAACAGGAATTAAAGGACGCGCAGGCGCTGGAGGCTCAAAAGAAGGTATCCTGCAATAACGCTAAAGCCGATGTGATCACTCAAACGGACCGGCTGGAAAAGTTGATGAAACCATGAAAATCTTTGCCAGAATACGGAATCTCCGGAAAGACACTTCCGGGAGCGCATTGTTGCTGTCCGGGACGATGATGTTTCTTGTCGTCATGACGGTAGTGCTGAATGGGGACACGAACAAGGCGGTCTATGACCGTATTGTGGCGCAAAATGCCGTGGATGCGGCGGCCGAGGCGGCGGCGCTGTGGGAGGCGAGAGGGTGCAATGTGATTCAGCATCTGAACAACATCCACTATGAAGGGAACAAAATTCTATTCACGGCAGAATCGGTGGCACTGGTGGGTTGTGGGGCGTCTGTTTTTGCCATTGCGGCGGTGCATGCCGCCAAACCGTTTTTCTGGACATCGGCCTATGCCGGGGCGTTGACGGCGGCGGGCATTTCCTGCCTGGCGTGCTCGGCGGCTCCGGTTATCGACAAGGGCCAGGAGTACTTTGCAACGGCTATTAATGACTTCCAGGAGGTGGCGAGGACGGCGTTCCCTATTCTGGCCATCGGATATGCGCACCAGATCGCGCAGGCCAGCGGGGGGGATAATCTCATTGAGGTGATCCCCCAGTATGTGGGGAGCCTCATGGATGCCGGCGGGGTGCCTTGGGGCGGCACGGATGACGTGCTGGCCGCGTTGGATTCCCTTCCTGCGCCGCTGGATTCCCTTTCTATCGCCGCCATTCCCTGGACGTTGGTCGGTGATGACACGTTTTTCACAATGGGCCTTAAAACCCACGAGGGAGATGGGCTTCCCTGGAAGACGTCTGAAACCTGGAATGATGCCGCCGATCTTGCCTATACCGCTGGCAAGGGCGCGTGCAAGAGTGCGTGGGAGGGGGCCTGGGCGTTTCAGTGGATGCTTTCAGCGCCAGATCAGTGGGGGTGGACCGATAAGTACTATCAAGGGAATCCCGGGTATATGACGTGGGTTGCCGGAAAAAAATATGGGGATGAGGTGGCCGGGTTGGGGAATACGCGCTGGTTAAGAGCAAAAGAAGGAGCCACGTTTGTGGATACCAATTTGATGTATAGCGGTGAGATTCTTAACCCGGATACGTTCCGGGTGCCGGCCTTCATTGCCCTGGCCAGCAGTCAGGTTGAGGGGACACCGGTGATTTCGTACACTGATGAGGTGAATTCCAGGGGAACCCTCATCCCGGTGTACCTACCCTTCAATTATAAAAAACCTACGCGCGGCGATGAATTGAGCCCGATCGGGATTTATCATTAAGGCTGGCTCTAGCATGACTATCCTATCACTCCATCGAAATTCACGGGCAAGTGCCTCCGGTCAGGCCCTGGTTGAAGCCTGTATTGGCTTGGCCCTGATGGCGTTAACCTGGGTGTTGATCAGTCACGTGTGCTATATGCGAATCAATCATGTGCGAACCGTCATGGCGGCACGGCATGCCGCCTGGATGATGGGGCATAATGCGGACGCCGGGGGGATTGCGGGCAGTTTCTTTTACGGCAGAGATGTTAATTTTGCGCATATTGCCGCGCCTGAGGGGCTAAATTTGAGCGCCATCGGCCCAGGATGGAGTGGCGCCGACGCCACGGCGCAACGGGCCACCGTTACCTTTGGCATCACTGCGGAAGAATTCGAAAAACCCGATGTGTATCCGTTCGCCCTGATGAAAATTCAAATTCCATTCATGCCTTCGCTGGCGTTGACGAACTATCTGTCGGAGTCATCCTCTGCGGTTTGGCCGGCAGACGTTGAGAATACCTGGCCGGACCGTTCGGATGCGCTAAAGGGGGTGTTGTCCCAGATTGCCGGTTCGGTGGGGACGATACTCGAATGGATTGGAAGTCTGCTTTCCTGATGAATATCAAGGCGATAGCAGGGGTAGCGGGGCGCGCCATTCTGTCGTGTCTGGTGCTCTGGCTGTTGTCCGTGTGTTTGAGCATTTTCCTGGGGAGCTCGTTCAGTTTGACGGGAGAGGAGCCTGCCCGGGCGGAGCAAGGCGGGAGTCCGCCTGTCAGGGGACCGAGCGTGGCCAGGAGCTCCCCGTCCCTGTGGCCCCATTTTCCGGCGTCATCCGCCGTGCGGCGGCGCGAATTGGGTGTGAATGGGGTCGATTACATTACCGAAAACTGGGAAACCTGTGCGAGTCCGGCCGCGGTCCTCGAGTATTACAAATGCCAGATGGCGGCACGCGGGTGGCGGGATGTGACGGAAGAAAGTTACAACCTGAAGCCCGAGGTGCATCGTGAGCAGAGCGGGGACTCAGGTTTGCAGGATCCGCAATTTCTGGAGATCTACAGGAAGGTGACGGGGTCCTCCCTGGCGTTGAATCGCGGGGCATGGTCCATCCATGTCGCGACAGAGGAACGTCCAGACAAGGCCGGGTGGGTTCAAGTTACGATCTGTGGTGCGGCGGCTCCGTCCGTAAAGGACTTTGCCGGCCCATGGTTGCCTGTTCCGGATGCCAGAGGGGTGATGACCCCCCAGGGGTTGAATGTGGTTGAGGAGAGCGGGGATCAACGTTACCAGACTAAAATTACGTATCAGCAACAGGATCCGGCGAGCGCATTCAGGGAAGCCCTTTTGAATTTGCAAAAGGGGAACTGGCGCCCGATGTTTGCCGCATCCCCAAAACGCGCAGGACAAGGCCATTCGGCCTTGCTTGTCCGGGGTGATCAATACGGCTCCCTCGCGGTTACCCCTTCTCGCAATGGGCAAGGGGCGTCGGTGGCCTGGACGGAAGTGAGCCCTGCGGAGTAAGCGGACTGACACTACTTTGTGAAACGGATGCCGATCCCTTCCACGCGGGTGATATCGCGCGAGAAGAGGATGTAATATTGAGTATAGGATTCTGCCGTCACTTCGATCAGCGCATCCCCGCCGACTTTCCTCGCTGCATTCTGAATGGCATCGCGGACGGAATTGTGGCGTGATATCGGGATGATGCCAAGCAGGCAGACTCGGCTGTCCGTTGCTTCGGTATAGCCGAGAATGGTGTAACTCCGCCCTTCCAGCGGGGTGGAGGAGGGCGCGATGCCACCTGGGGTGGTGGCGCACCCGGTCATCAGGCAAAAGACCAGGCTAACGATTCCACTGCTGAGGCATTTCAATAATTTTGTCATATTCAGGGTAACTCCTCCTTGGGGTTCAAAAATCTTTTCCCAATCCTTGCGCGAACGCGGATGACTGTCAACTTTATAGGTTAAGCTTGGAAAAAGAGGCGGGTATTGATAGAGGTGTGGGTGAGGATCGGCTGGGGAGGATACGGATATGGTGTGGTTGCTACGGATTTTATTGATATGGTGTTTGGTGTCAGGCCTTACGGGGTGTCGTACCCGGCAGCGGGTTCCTGATTATCTGCCCCGCGAGGTCATCGCTAATCAGGTCGGCAATGCGGTGGTGTACGAGATTGCTGATCCCCGTCGCACGGAGGGTCACGCTTCATTAACGTCAGGGGTTCCTGCGTCTACGCTTTCAAGCGGCCCCACAGTGGGGTCGCCTGTGGCCGATAGCGCGATAAAACGAAAAACATTATACGGACAACCCGAAGGAGTGACCGTTTCGAGTAAGGGGTTGCGGGAGGTAATGGTCAGCTGGAAAATGCCGACAGATGAGTGCTTCCATTACAAGATTGAACGCTCCTTTGAATCAGATGATGCGTTTGCGGAGATTGCGGCGGTTTCGCCCCGTAAAATGTCCTTCAAAGATACAGGAACCCGAGACAATCCCTTGAGGGACAATACCGCCTATTACTACCGGATTATTGCCCAATTGGAGCGTGAGGGCCCGGAAAGCATTCCTTCTGCAGTGGTCAAGGCGGTGACGGCTCCCCCGCCTGCCTCCCCTTCCAAGGTGAGCACGGTGGCCTCAAGTTCCCGCGGGGTAACGGTGACCTGGGGGGGGGCGGCCCCGTCTGAGGCGGTTACCCTTTACCGCGTTGAGCGGGCGTTGGCTTCATCTTCAACGGCCTTTGAACGTATCGGAGTAACCCCGTCCTGTACCTTTACGGATGGTGGCACGGCCGCTTCGGTGTTGAAGGATAGCACCCGATATTTGTATCGTGTGGTTGCGGTAAACCGTGTGAATGCCGAAAGCGCCCCCTCCGGGGTCTCTGAAGTCGTTACACTGCCGCCGCCTGCAGCGGTGAAGCATGTGGTGGGCGTCTCCGATGAAGTGCGATGTGTTCCGATCTCCTGGGAGTCGAACCCCGAGCCGGATGTGGTCCGGTATGATGTCTACCGGGCCCGGCAGGCGGAAGGTCTTTTTGAGAAAATAGGGTCGGCCCCCGGACGGTCCTCCTGCTCCTATCTGGACGGGGGCACCAATCCGGGGAAACTCGAGGATGAAGCCATCTATTTTTACAGAATCCGTGCCGTGAATGCGGTAACGGCTGAAGGCGCGTTCTCGGACGTGGCCCGAGCCTTCACCCGTGGAGTGCCGGAGGAGGTGGCGGCCGTAGTGGCTTTAACTGGACGGCCCCGTGAGATTCCGGTTTCCTGGACCATGAGTCTGGATAAATCGGTGGTCGGGTATGAGGTGTGGCGCGCTGATGATAGTGAGGATAACTGGGCGCAGGTGTGCCGGTTGAATGGCCACAGCTCGACAAACTTTCTGGATCGCGGCGAAATCAAGCCCACCTCGGGTCTGGGCTTTCTGAAAGATGGAGCCGTGTATCAATACAAGGTCATCGGGTTCAATAATGCCAACGTCCGTTCATCGGCCTCAATCGCCGCCTCGGCGCGTACAAAATACCGTCCTGCCGCTCCTGTGGGGTTGATGGCGACCACGAATACCCCCTTGTCCATCAACCTGACGTGGGCGGCCAACTCCGAAATGGATATTGCCGATTATGTGGTTGAGAGTGCGGACCGGCCCGATGCGGGATTCCGCAAGTTGATGACGGTCGCTTCCGGACGATTGGGTGGGCTTTCCGCGAGGGAAATGGCGTTGGAGTCGGGCACAATCCGGTATTCCCGGATCAAGGCAGTTGATAAGGCCGGTCTGGAAAGCGACTGGAGCAAGGTGATCATGGGACGGGCCAAGCCGATCCCTGATGCGCCCTCAAGGGTCAGTCGCGAGTGGGTGGGGACAAATGCACGGGTCAGCTGGCAGGCGCCTGCGCAACCGGATGTGCAGCGCTACAATGTGTGGCGGAAGAAACTTTTTGGGTGGGAGCCGATTGCAACCACGGAGCAGACCTCTTACCTTTTCGAATTCACGGAACTGTCAAAGCCGATGACCGTGACCATTTCGGCTGTGGATAAGGATGGGTTGGAGAGTGAAAAGAGCGGAATGATTGAAATTGAACCTGGAAAGTAATTTCTGAAAGAGGCCTGTTACCGTGAATACCCAGTTTGAATATCTGTCGTCCGCCGAATTGACGGATGTCGGGCGGCGGCGGAAAAATAATGAAGATTCCATGATCAGTCTGCCCGGGAGCGGTGTGTTCTGCGTGGCGGATGGGATGGGCGGGGTTCAGGGGGGCGAGGTGGCCAGCAAGGCGGTCGTGGATGCCTTGCGAAAGACCTTCCTTGAATCACCGGATGCCCGCTATTCGGTGACGGCGGAGGCCTCTGCCATATTATTCGAGCGGGCACTGAATGAGGCGAGTCGCTGGATCAAGGAGCGTGCGGATGGACTGGGCATCAACGGCACAGGAAGTACGGCGGTCGGTCTGGTGTTTGATCGGGTGTTTCCATCCAGGGGGATTGCCCTGCATGCGGGCGATAGTCGGGCCTACCGCCTTCGTCGGGATACCTTGGTCCAGTTGACGACGGATCACTCTGTCGCGGCCGCGGCGGGGCTTCCCGACGACAGCACGTTGCCCCTCATGTTCCGGGGCGTTATTACGCGTGCGGTCGGGCTGGATCGGAATGTGATCCTTGAAGCCACTCCGTTTGATGTGGCGGCGGGGGATATTTTCCTGCTGTGTTCCGACGGCTTGGATAAGATGTTGAGCGATCGGCGGATTCACAAGATTATCAGGAAGCATCAGTCTGACCCCCTTGAGCAGATGGCGAAATTGCTGATTGATGAAGCCTTGCATGAGGGGGGGGATGATAATGTCACGGTTATTGTGATTAGGGTAGCGAGCCCTCTCCCCGAGGGTCCCACCATGGAGACGCCGCCCGAGACTCTGGCTCTGCAGCAACTGGTAGTGGGAGCCACCGAGAGGCCTGAACCCGCCCCGGGTCACGAGGAACAGGATGAGACCGGCGAAACAGCCAACACGGCGGGGACCATGGCGACCGAGGGGGTCACCCCTGATAGTCCCGATTCAGGGCGCGGTCGGGAGCAGACTCCGGTCACTCCGGCGCGTGTTAATCCAGGAATCAGGCGCATTCCCCCGGCTTCTTCTGAGAGCATGATCTGGGTATGGCTCCTTTTTGCGTTGGTGATCCTGGCAGGAGTGGGGACCTTTCTGGTGCTGAGAACGAATGTTTTTGATCACGTTGGTGCGCTTAAAGAAGCCCCGGCCGCCCGGTTGCCCGCTCCTGCAGTCCCTAAGGGCGATGCGGTCGGCAATGAACACCCTGCCGCTGGTGCAGAGGGACAAGGTGGAACTCAGGAATGACGGAGACAGGAAAAGAACAGGTGGGCGATTATGAGTTGCTGGCCCTGATTGGGGATGGCGCTCAAGGTCGTGTCTATCAGGGCCGTTATACGGGGCCAACCTCGGCGCAACTTGTGCAGGATGAAATCGTTGCGATTAAATTGATCAGGATTACCGGCGACGATGATCAATTGCGTTCCAAGTTTCAGTCACAGGCGGATATTTTGCGCCGCCTGTCGCATACCAATATTGTCCGCTATCGCGATAGCTTTTCATGGCATTCAGGGGAATGGGATGAGGCGCAATGCCTGGTGATGGAGTTTTTGGAAGGGGAGACCCTGGCCGACCGCTTGAAGCGGGCCAATACCGGACTGCCCTGGGCACAAGTTGAGGAAGTGTTTGAACAATGCCTGGCCGGATTGATCCATGCTCGCGAACGGGGGATCACGCACAGGGATCTCAAGCCGTCTAATATATTTATTACAAAAGATGGGGCGGTCAAGGTCATCGACTTTGACATTGCGCGGCAGGATGAAGGCGGCCAGATGAGTACGGCCGGATGGAAGGGGACATTTGATTATATGGCTCCGGACTTCATCACCATTCCGGGTTTCCGGGGGGATGAGGCGTCAGATATTTTCAGTCTTGGGGTTTGCTTCTATCAGGCGTTGACGGGGACGTTGCCATATGACGGGTTGGGTGAGTCTGCGCATATCGGCTATTTGAACCGGTGGAAAGATGGTGGGGCGCCATCGCCTTCGTTCCGTCCGGCTGTGTTCCGGGTATTGAGTAACGCGAAACCGTTTGTGGCGCGTTGTCTGGCCGCCAAACGGGAGCAGCGGTATGCCACCTTTGCTTCGATGCTGGAAGATTTTCGCAAAATACGGAGCCGCCGGATCCGGCACAAGAATAAAGATGAATATGAACTGCTGGCCGTTCTGGGGCGTGGTGGATTTGGCGAGGTGTTCAAGGCGCGTCGGATTTCCGATGGAGCCCTGGTGGCGGTCAAACATCTGTTTGCTGAAAAACAATCAGAACGGTTTATCAAGGAAGCTAAAATCCTGCAGCAGTATTCCCATCCCAATCTGGTCAAGTATATTGACTTTATGATTGTTGAGGGAGCGGTAGGCGAAAAGCAGTATTTTCTGATTCTGGAATTTCTGGAGGGGATGCCCGGCTGGACGCTGCGAACTCGGCTTAAAAATGAGGGGAGGTTGGAGCCGTCTGAAGCCTTCCCGCTCTATATCGGGTATTTGTCAGCCCTTCAATTCCTGCATGAAAATTCACGTCCGATCATTCACCGGGACATCAAGCCGGGCAACTTGTATGCTCCAGTGGGGCAGCCCGGCAATGGGAAGATCTTTGACCTCGGCGTGGCTCGGGATGTTTCCGGGACGGTGACGGTGGGCGGGGTTCCCGGGACGTTGGATTATATGCCACCGGAATTTGCCGAGGCAGGTGGAGATCGCGGCTCTCCTCAATCGGACCTCTATGCGCTGGGGCTATGCCTTTATGAATCGCTGGCAGGCCGGCCGGTCTACGATCGGTTGCCTACCGACGTAAATTCGGCCTGGATGGCGTTTCAGCAACGCTTGCGCAAGCCGGTAGAGCTGTCTTTTGAAGGGGAGGCCTTCAGGCAGTATCCCCGTTTGAAAGGGGTGATCCTGAAGGCGCTTGCGC
Organism: bacterium; assembly: GCA_037128595.1. Classification (NCBI taxonomy): domain Bacteria; species bacterium. Next base: position 98,047 of record JBAXWB010000008.1, on the reverse strand, counting down.
AACGCCCGGTTGATCGCTACCGGAGCGCGGCTGAGTTGAAATTGGCTCTTGAACATATTCAGGGGGGAACCGGGTATGATGACAGCCCGGCGGATGAGGGCCAGGCGGAGCTGACCATTGCCACGCTGCATTCATTTGCCGATGAGAATGACTTTCCTTTGCCGGAGCCCGGGGCTACCGTGGGCACCCGCCCGCTGGAGGAACTTGAGAGGACGATGGCGGCTCCACTCAATCTGATGGCTGCCGGCAAGGCGGAGGCGGTGCGGCGGAGACGACGTAAGGTCCTGATGCTCGCGGGATTGGTGGTCGTCGGGCTCGTGCTGGCGGGAGGCCTGGGGCGCTGGATGGTGGGTAGTCCGGAGGCTCGTAAAACGGAGGCTTTGGACCGGGGGCCTGAACGTGCGGTTAAGGACGTTGAGCAGATGTCCGTTGGACTGACGTCACCGGTGCCGTCGGCGGCTTCCGTCAAGGCACTGCAGGCGGCAGCGTTGGAGCGTGAATGGGCCGGGGCGTGTATGCGGATCAGGGACCAGATTACTAATGCACGCGACCGGGATTCGCTGCGGTTGGCGCTTGTCGAGTTTGGCAATTTGGAAAAGAATCCTGACGTCAAATTACAGCCCGCCCAGGTCAAATCTGTGGAGGAGGCCGCGGTCGCCAGGTATCAGCTGTTTGCCGGGGAGCTAGTCCGCCAGGCTAAGGCTGCTTATGAGGGGGACCGGATGGCCGAAGGACAGGCTGCGGGGAAGGCCTTGACGGCCCTGATCGCCTCGGTGCCGGAGCGGTTCAGGAAGGGGGCGCTCTCGGGGCTGGATCAGGACGTGGAGGCCAGCCGTGTGGCGGCTGAGACGCGACAGCGTCAGGCGATGGCCATCCGGAAGAGCATCCAGGACGCGGCTCAGGTATTGACAGAACTCCGGGGCCGGGTCGGGCGGGGCAATCTTGAGAGCTGTGTGGATGGGGTGCGGATTCTTGCGGACGTTTCAGCGGTGGCTTTGGCTGATTCCGGACTGAAGGATCAGTGGGAGTCCGGGGTAGCTGAGTATTCAGCGCTTATCGAGCGGACGTTGATGCAAAAGGACCCGCTTTCGCAGCGGTTACGCCGGCTCAAGGCGGTGGATACGGTGCTGAACGAGGCTGCGGTAGAGCAGGTGTTGGCGGGACGGGCCAGGACGCTGCGCGAAACTTCAGCAAAACAAAAAACGATATTTATTCTGCGCTTCTGCAACAAGTCGGGGGAGGATGTCCGGATCTCGGGACAGGAGCTCAAAGGCAAATTGATGTTAGCCCGGGAGGGAACGTTGGATCATGAGTGGCCGGTTCATTCGCCCGGAATGGTTGTTTCGCTAATGATTGAAGGGCGTGAAGACCGACAACCTCGGATTGAGTCGGTGACGATGCGGGGCGCAGGTGGGGCAGAACTGGTGATCGCCCCCCTGGAGAAAGTGTTGCCAGTAGCCAAGCCTGTAGTCGTCGCGACGGCGCCGGTAGAGAAAGCGTTGCCAGTAGCCAAGCCTGTAGTCGTCGAGGCGGCGCCGGTAGAGAAAGTGTTGCCAGAAACAAAGCCTTTGGCCATCGAGACGGCCCCTGTGACGTCGGTTGGGGCTGGTGCTCCCCCGGTGGCCGTGATGAGTAGCAATGGTGTTTTTAATATTGTTGTTGCGCCCAGAATCGCCACCATCAAGGTGGACGGCAATAGTGTGAAGGCGGGTCGAGTTGAGGTCTCTCCTGGAGAAAATCATCAGGTCATGGTGGATGCGCCTGGGTTTAAATCATGTTTGCAGTATTATCGTGTGCGGGCCGGCGAAGTCCGTAAGATTGAGATTCTGTTAGAGAAGGACATCAAGCGGTCTAGGTTCGGATGGTAATGTAATCTTTACGCTGGTATGGGTATGAAAATTATTGATTGTGATTATCTGGTGTTGGGAAGCGGGATTGCCGGGTTGATGTCAGCCTTGCATCTGGCGCGGCATGGCCGGGTTCTGGTGGTCACCAAGAAGGGCCGTGCGGAGAGTAATACCAATTATGCCCAGGGCGGGATCGCCTGTGTGATGGATTCAGAGGACAGTTTTGCCGAGCATGTGAAGGATACCTTGGATGCAGGCGCGGGGTTGTGTGATGAAAGTGTGGTGCGTGAGATTGTCAGCAATGGGCCCGAGCGGATCGCGGAGTTGGAACGCTTTGGCCTGCATTTTGCCGGGGAGCCGGGCAAAGACGGGCGGGTCTATGATCTGGGACGCGAGGGGGGGCATTCCCAGCGCCGGGTACTCCATGCGGGCGACATTACCGGACAGGCGGCGGAGAAAGTCCTTCTGGCCCAGGCGCAGGCCGATCCGGCGATTTCGATGATGGATCACTGCATGGTTATCGATCTGATTACTACCGGGTGGCTTGCGGGTCGGGCGGGGTCGGCGGGGCCGGGGGCCTTGCGGCCGGAGGATAACCGCTGTGTTGGGGTGTACGCGCTGGATGAGAATACCGGCGGGATCTTTGCCATACGAGCCTCTGCGACGGTGTTGGCGACCGGTGGAGGCGGGAAGGTGTATCTGTATACCAGTAACCCGGATATCGCGACAGGCGACGGGGTGGCCATGGCCTGGCGTGCCGGTTTGCCGATTAAAAACATGGAGTTTATCCAGTTTCATCCCACGATCCTTCACCATCCGAAGGCGAAATCATTTTTAATCAGCGAGGCCGTACGGGGCGAAGGGGCCAACCTGGTGGATGCGGAGGGCCGGCCCTTCATGGATGCCTATGACCCGCGGGGGGCCTTGGCGCCCCGTGATATTGTGGCGCGGGCCATTGACCGGGAAATGAAGTTGAGCGGGGCTCCCTGTGTGTATCTGGATATCCGCCATCATCCGGTCGATTTTTTAATCAACCGGTTTCCGAACATCTATGCCCGATGCCTGTCGCTGGGGATCGATATGGCAAGAGATTTGATTCCCGTTGTTCCGGCGGCGCATTATTTCTGTGGTGGTGTGGAGGCGACGGTGGATGGGCGCACCGCCATGCCGGGCTTATTTGCTTGCGGGGAGGTCGCCTGTACCGGCTTGCACGGGGCCAATCGCCTGGCCAGTAATTCCCTGTTGGAGGCCCTGGTGTGCGCCGCCAAAATGGGTGAGCACCTGGGGCAGTTGGAGCGGCAGGATATGCGCGGGGTGGGGATTCCAAGTTGGGAATACGGAGCGGCGGTCCCTAGTGATGAGAGTATCGTGCTCGAACATAACTGGAATGAGGTTCGCACCTGCATGTGGGATTATGTGGGAATTGTCCGGTCCGATAAACGGTTGGAACGGGCCGCCCGGCGCATTCGTAACCTGCGGGAGGAAATTCGCCAGTATTATCTGGATTACCTGGTCACCCCGGATATTCTTGAACTCCGGAATATCGCGGATGTCGGCGAGTTGATTATCCGGTCGGCCCAATTACGGAATGAAAGCCGGGGCTTGCATTATACCATTGATTACCCGGAGCGGAATGAGTTGGCGGCGAGGTGCGATACGGTGATTCAGGATAAACCCGGGGGCGGCCATGAATAAATCGTGCGGATTCACGTCGGTGGATTTCTATTTGACACCAATAAGCCAAGCGGTGCATAGTCACCGGAATTAGTAACCCTTTTAATGCCAGAGGACAGACATGGACAAAGCCCTGAAAGTCTTGGTTGTTGCCTTGCTTTTATTGAGTATTGCAGCAGTTGTTGTGGAGTTCAAAATTTATAGTCAGCGGACGGAGCTTAAAGGCCGGACCAACAAGCTCGCTGATTATGTTGTCAAAATCGCCGGAACGGTGGAGTTGCCTCCCGCAACTATTACCGATCTGGCCGCCAGCGATAACATTCCCCGCATGATCGTCAAGAATGATGATCTCAAGCAGTACTATAAAATCGGGGATGACGGGAAGCCCAGCAAGGTGACCTCCGGCGCCGGTACGATGGATGATGTCCTGTCGACCGTGTTGAACAGTGCGGATCGCCAGCATACCCGTCTCAACGATACCCGTGGCGAGTTAACCCAGACGCGGACCACTCTTGGGCAAACCAGTAATCAGCTCGTGAATACGGAAGGCGTACTGGCGACCACCAGTAACAATCTGGTGAAAACAATCGGAGCACTTGCCGATGCCAAGCAGGAAATTGAGAAGAAAAAGACTGAGATTGAAGGGTTAAATGGGCAGATTGAAACCCAGAAGGCTGATATTGAGAAGAAAACGGGTGAAATCTCGACGTTGACGGAAAAAGTCAGTGCCTGTGAATCCGAGATTGATGCCGGGAAGCGCTATATCGCCAAAATCGAAAAAGAAATGAAATTAATCATTGGGGCCAGCAGCACCAATACCCTGCCCAGCGGCGTTCAGGGCCATATTGCGATCATGAATACGAACTGGAATTTTGTAGTCATTGACATGCTGCCCGACGCCGGTCTGATTCCTATGACCGATCTTACGGTGCAACGTAAAGATAAGCTGGTGGGTAAAGTCCGGGTTTCCGAGATTCGCAAGGAGCAACGGGTGGCTGTGGCTGAAATCCTTCCGGAATACTCCCAGTTGGTGCCTGCCAAAGGCGATGTGGTATTTTACTGAACGATCTGCCGGTTAAAGGGGTTACATGCTACGCCTGATGCTATTGCTGGTGATGGCCTTGGGGCTCTGCCTGGCGGGCGGTTGTGCCACGGAAAATGATTCTGATATGCCTTGGAATACCCCTCAATCATGGGAAGGGGCCCCTGGGATTCCCGGGTTTTCAGCTCCAGGCGCCCGACAATAAAAAACCCCGCAACCGTTTCCGGTTACGGGGTTTTGTTATTTTCGAGGGTTATTTCCTGATCAGGCCGCGGGCGATCATGACTTCAGCGATCTGGATCGCATTCTGTGCGGCACCTTTCCAGATGTTGTCCCCGGCGCACCACAGCGCCAATCCGTTTTCCGAGCTGTAATCCTTGCGGATACGCCCGACCAGGACGTCATACTGGCCCGAGGCTTGGAGGGGCATCGGATAGGCGTTGGCTTTGGGATCATCCACCACGCGAACTCCGGGGGTCTTGGCCAATAGCGCCCGGGCCGCTTCCACGGAAAGCGGTTTTTCCAGATCGATATTAATGGCAATACTGTGGGCGTTAAAGACCGGGACGCGCACGCAGGTGGTCGCCACCCGGATGGACGCATCGAGGATTTTATGGGTCTCCTTGCGCATTTTGATTTCTTCGGTGGATTCCCCGGAGTCATCCTTAAAGGAGCCGACGCAGGGGATCAGATTGAAGGCAATCTGATGGGGATACACTTCGCGGGGCAGGGGTTGCCCGGCGGCCCAGGCCTTCGCCTGGGCGTCGAGTTCCTTGACCGCCGCACTCCCGGTTCCTGAGACCGCTTGATAGGTGCTGGCAACCAGGCGCTTGATGCGGGCCGCCTTATGGATGGCCACCAGTGGCATCAGGGCAATGATGGTGCTGCAGTTCGGGTTGGCGATAAAGCCCTGGTGGTTATCCAGCGCCTCCGGATTGATTTCCGGAATCACCAGCGGGACGCGCGGATCCATGCGGAAGTCATCTCCGTTATCCACGACGATACAGCCACGCTTGGCCGCTTCCCAGCCCAGGGTCTGGGAGGCGCCCTTGGCCCCTTCCGTTCCCGCAAAGAAGGCGAAATCCATGCCGTCAAAGGCTTCCGGGGCGGCTACCTTCACGGGATAGCTTTCGCCATCGATGATTTCCGTGCGTTCGCTGCGTGCCAGGATGATTAAAGATTGAATAGGAAAATTACGTTTTTTGAGCAGGCGGATCATTTCGGTTCCTACTGCTCCGATACCGACAACGCAAACATTATATTTTTTCATATTTTTCTCTTTTCATGCGCACTCGGCGCATTCTTTTTCTGGGTGGGGATGCTACCCAAGACTGTGGCGGTGAGTCCAGTCAAACCTTGGGGCATTTTTGATTTTTCAATGGGCCTGAATCAGGTATGGTGGAGGGGTGGCCTATGAAACTATTTAAATCCATTGATTTTGCCGGGTTCGTTTTGCGGGAGGCGTTCTTCTCCTTTATCAAGAACAAGGGGTTGGAGAAGGCGGCTGTGTTGGCTTATAACACCTTTTTCGCACTGTTCCCCCTGGTTCTGCTTCTGCTGTTTGTGGCCGGACGTTCCATGGTCTCCTCCCAGGTGACCATGGACGCGATTGAGCGCGTTGTCTCCCAGTTGATGCCGATGTTCAGTGACGTCATTATCCGCGAAGTGGAGGGGCTGTCGATCCAGAAGACCTGGGGCGGCATTAGTTTGTTGTTGTTGCTCTGGGCGGTCATTCCCCTGGCGGGTGCCTTTCGCGGGGCGTTTGACCAGATTTATAAGCGGGATCGGCCGCTTCCTTTCCTCAAGGAAAAACTGTTGGATGGCGCGGCAGTTTTCCTGATGTTGGTTATGCTGTTCCTGCTGGTGGTGGGAGAGATCGCTTATGCCGTCGTCGGCAGTTTCATTGCCGGGAAGATGCCATTGGTCCTGAGATTGACGGATATCCTGCTGCCGGTGCTGATAACCGTGGTCCTGCTCTCCATTATTTATTATGTATTTGCCCCGGTGCGGCTGCGTATTGGCGCGGTGGTGACGGGCGGACTGGTGACTGCGGTCCTGTTAGGGTTTATGGGCCCGGCCTTCACCGCAGTCATGAAGTTCAATCCGGATTACGGCTATGCCTTTGGCTCGTTGAAGGCTGTGTTCCTGCTGTTAATCTGGATCTACTACTCCTTTGTGGCCATCCTGCTCGGGATTGAGGTAGCGGCCTGCATTCACTGGCGTGAGGCCATCCTGGTGCGAGAGTTGTTCGTATCCCCTGAAAAACGTCATAAGTATGCCGAACGGTTACGGAAATACCGGCAGGGCTATGAGGAAAATCACGTTCTTTTCAATGAGGGGGACCCCGGGGATGCCATGTTTTACATTATCTCTGGCTCAGTGCAATTGACGAAGGGGGCTCAGGTGTTGAAGGTGATGCACGAGGGGGAATATTTCGGGGAGATGGCCATGTTGCTGAAGGCGAACCGCTCCGCCAGTGCGGTGGTCGGTGAGGCGGGAACACAGCTCGTGACCATATCCGCCGCCAATATGGAGGCGATGCTCCGTCAGAATCCCGCTGTGATTCTCGCTTTGTTGCAGGAAATGGCGCAGCGGCTGAAAAACACGGACGCCTTGCTGCCGTCTTCATGATGCGAAACGGATGGGGAGTGAAATCTTGTCTTTTGTGACTCGCGGTTTCTGGCATAATGCTCAAAAGCAAACAACAGGAGTAGTGGTATGGCGGTTAACTTTGTGCAGCGAATTGATGATGGCGTAATGATTCAGAACGTTCTGGCCAGTGTGTCGGACAAGACCGGACTCGATCAGTTTATTCCTGATTTGCTCAGGATCAATCCGGCCGTGAAGATTTATTCGACGGGGGGCACTTTCACGGCCTTGAGGGACATCCTGGGCCGGGATTCGAAGAATCTGATTTCTGTTTCGGACTACACGGGACAGCCGGAAATGCAGGGCGGGCTGGTCAAAACCCTGGATTTCAAGATTTACCTGGGGTTGTTGAGCGAGACGTATAATCCCGCCCATGTCGAGGACCTGAAGCGGACGCAGGGGGTGGCGTTGGATATGGTGATCGTCAATCTGTACCCCTTTGTCCAGACCGTGGCTAAGCCGGATGCCACGCCGGAAATGGCGCGTGCCAACATTGACATTGGCGGGCCCTGTATGGTGCGGGCGTCAGCGAAGAATTTCCTGCGGGTGGCGTCGGTAACGGATCCCGTGGATTATGCCGGGGTGACGAGGGAGTTGAAGGCCGGGCAGGGACGTCTGACGTTGAAGACCCGTTTTGAACTGGCACAAAAGGCGTTTGCCCATACGGCCGGCTACGATACCGCCATAGCGGCCTATCTCAACGGGAAGCGTTTTGATGAGATCAAGGCATGTTACCAGTTTAAGTCGTGAAGGATGTGATGTATGTTTGAATTGAGTGTTAAAACGCATTTTTCAGCCGCTCACCGGCTTATCGGTTATGATGGGGCCTGCGCCAACCTGCATGGCCACAACTGGGATGTGGAGATATTTGTCCAGGGTAAAGCCGTTAATGAGTTGGGGATGTTAGTGGACTTCCGGGATATCAAGGCCGCCATCAAGGAGGTCATGAAAGAGGTCGATCATTGCGATCTCAATCAAGTGCCGGCTTTTCTGCGGGATAACCCCACGTCCGAGCATTTGGCCCGCTACCTGTTCGCGAAGCTTGGTCAGCATCTGAACAACGCATCACATCGTGTGTCCAAGGTGACCATATGCGAAACCCCCGGGACCACCGCGAGCTATTGGGATGAAGTCTAATTCCGTATTCGTGACCGAGACCTTTACCTCCATTCAGGGCGAATCGACCTGGTCGGGACTGCCCTGTTTTTTTGTCCGGCTGAGCGGGTGTAATTTGCGGTGCCGGTATTGCGACTCAATCCACAGCTATCCGCAGGGCAAAAAGACCTCCATGGGGGCGCTGGCCCGGCAGTTCGCGGCGAGTTCGGCCGCCATTGCGGAGATTACGGGCGGGGAACCTTTGGCGCAGCCCGGCTTCCGGGCGCTGGCGCTGGCCCTGCACGGGGCGGGGAAGGGGCGGCCGGTGCTGGTGGAAACCAATGGGAGCATGGATGTTTCGGCCATCCCTGAAGGGGTGATCGCGGTGATGGATATCAAGTCGCCCGATAGTGGCGAAGCGGCGTCCATGGATATGGGGAACCTGAACCGGTTGCGCGCCTATGATGAAGTGAAGCTGGTCATTTCCAGCCGTCGCGATTTCGTCTGGGCCCGCCGTCTGGTTGAGAAGCATGACCTTGCCCGCCGTTGCCATGCCGTCCTGTTCAGTCCGGTGCAAGAGCGGGTTTCTGCCAGTATGCTGGCCGCCTGGGTGCTCGAGGCGGGGCTTCCCGTCCGGCTGCAGGTCCAATTACACAAGGTGTTAGGGGTGCCCTGAAATGAAAGCCGTAGTCTTATTATCAGGAGGCATGGATTCCTCGACCCTGCTGCATTACGTGATTCAGAGGCTGGGGGCGCAGGAAGTCTACGCGTTGTCCTTCATTTACGGCCAGAAGCACCTGCGGGAATTAGAGGCGGCGGCCTGGCAGGCCAAGGCGGCCGGGGTGAAGGCGCATGATGTGGTGGATATGGGCTTTTTCGGGGCGTTGACGCCCGGCAGCTCCACCTTAACGGATGAGCGGATGGCCGTGCCGCGGCTGGCCGATTTGACGGCTTCGGAGTTGACGCAACCGCCCACCTACGTGCCTAACCGGAATATGATGTTGCTCTCCGTCGCGGCGGCCTACGCGGAGGCGCGGGGAGTGTCTGCGCTCTTCTATGGCGCCCAGACCCAGGACAGCTACGGGTACTGGGATTGCACGCCGGATTTCCTCGAGCGCATCAACGCGGTGCTGGAGCTGAACCGCCGTACCCCCGTGACGGTGGAAGCCCCGTTCGTGCATATGCGTAAGGCCGATGAGATCCGGCTGGGCCTGGCCCTGGGCGTGGACTACGCCCATACCTGGACCTGTTACCGCGGGGGTGCCATACCCTGCGGGGAGTGTCCCTCCTGCGCCGAACGGGCGGGCGCCTTCACGGAAGTGGGCATCGCTGATCCGCTCCTTGCCTTGTGATGATTTCGCCATTCTCTGGAGAGGCTGTTTGGGGAATAGGGATTTGCCTGAGGGATTGACGAAATCCCTGTCCGTGATACCTTTTAGAAATTCAATGGAGGAGTAATTCTGTCATGCAAAAAGATTCTTTTGATTTTCTGAAACAGGTGATCGGGGTGGCCAGTCCTTCCGGGTTCGAATGGCACATTCAATCTATTTTCAAAAAGCGGATGGCGGACTATTGCGATGAAGTCCGTGCCGACGTGCATGGCAATCTGATCGGTGTCATCAATCCTGGGGCGCCGGTCCGGGTGATGCTGGCGGGGCATTGCGATGAAATCGGGCTGATGGTGGTGCATATTGAGGATCGCGGGTTTCTTTCCTTCGCGGCGGTGGGTGGCATCGATCCAGCGGTGATCAGCGGACAGCGCGTCAAGATCCACTCGGCGAAGGGAGCGGTGTTTGGCGTGATCGGACGCAAGCCGATTCATATGCTGGAAGCGGAAGAGCGGGGCAAGGCGATCAAGTTGCACGAGATGTGGATTGATATCGGCGCGAAGAACCGCAAGGACGCGGCCCGGGTCGTCGACATTGGCGACTATGTGACGATTGATGTCGGTCTCGAAAAAATGATGAACAATCTGGTGGCCGGGCGTGGATTTGATGACCGGGCGGGCGCGTTCGTGGTGGCCGAGACCTTGCGGCGGTTAAAAGGGCGCAAACTCAAGGTGGCGGTCTACGGCGTGACCAGTGTCCAGGAGGAGATCGGGTTGCGGGGAGCCCGCACGAGCGCTTTCGGGATTGATCCGCATGTGGGGATTGCCGTGGATGTCGGGTTTGCCTCGGATTATCCCGGGGGAGAAGTCAAACGCACCGGCGAGTGCAAACTGGGCAAGGGCCCGACGCTGCATCGCGGTCCCAACATCAATCCGGTGTTGGCCCGGGTGATGGAGGCGTCTGCCAAAAAGAACAAGATTCCCTTTCAAATTACCGCGGAGCCCTCGGCGACGGGGACGGATGCGAATGCCATGCAGGTGAACCGGTCCGGGGTGGCTGCGGCCCTGGTGAGCATTCCTAACCGCTATATGCATACCTCGGTGGAGGTCATCTCGCTGGATGATCTGGATAACTGCTCGAAACTGCTGGCCGAATTCATCGCCGGGATGGACCCCCAGCAGAAGTTCATTCCTGGAATGTAGCAGGCGCTCAGTCCACAAAGCGGTATTTGATGATGCACCAGAGGGCGCGAAAACCATCTTTCCAGGTGATTTTCTTGCCTTCCTCGTACGATCGGCCGTAGTAGGAGATCGGCACTTCGTAGATGCGCCAGTTGCCGTGGCTCACCTTGGCGGTGATTTCAACTTCAAACCCGAACCGGTCTTCCTTGAGGGAGATGGTTTTCAGGACCTCCCGCCGGAAGACCTTGTAGCAGACCTCCATATCGGTGAGGTTCAGATTGGTCAGCATGTTGGACAGGGTGGTCAGGAATCTATTGCCCTGATAGTGCCAGAAGTAGCAGACCCGGTGGGGGCCGCCGCCCAGGAAGCGAGATCCAAACACGACGTCTGCGCGGTTTTCGAGAAGGGGTCGCAACAGGAGGGGATATTCACGGGGATCGTATTCGAGGTCGGCGTCCTGAATGATGACGAAATCACCGGTGGCGGCAGCAAAGCCCGTGCGTAAGGCCGCGCCCTTGCCCCGGTTGATGTCATGATAGAGCACCCGCCATTCGGGATGATCGATTGCCACCTGCTTGAGCACATCGCGGGTCCCGTCCTTGGAGCAGTCGTCCACCACGATGAGTTCCTTCTCCAGTCCAACCTCAATACTGGCCACCAGTTTCAGGATGTCCAGAATGGTCGCGGCTTCATTATAGACAGGAATGACAATGGATAATTTCATTTCAGCTCCCTGTTAGCCCTATTTGCGTGCCGTCCGTTCACTGACCCAGTGATGAATGGCTTCCCGTGTTTTAGCCCAGGTTTTCTCATTGGTTCTCTCCTTGAGAAAACAGTCATAGATCTCAAGGAATGCGGTGGTGAAAGTGGAGAGGGAGGTCATGCGCTCCTGGAAGCGGCTGATCGGCTCCAGTTTTTCGCCTTCGGGCAACTTTAAGCCCCTGAAAATAAATTGATCAGCGTCAAGCGTGACCTGCCAGGTGTCCTGTCCGCGGGCAATCAGGAGCCGGGCTTTGCGGAGCTTCTTGCCGCTCAGCAGGGCGATCTTGGCCTCCACGCTGATTTCGGGGGTGCCGCGCCGCAAGACGGTCTCGTGGGCGCCCTGACCCTCAAGCACAAAGGTCAGGGGGCCTTCAATCATGATGGCAAAGTCCCCACCGGAGGGAAGTTTGATGGTGCCGCCGCGGGTCTCGGAGTAAAACCACATCCAGGTCAGGAAATCCTGACCCGCATTATTGTCGGCCGCATCATCCTCGCAGTCAGGGGAGAAACTTGAGGCGGCGAGATCGCGCACATCAATATGCAGGCGCTTGGCGGCGGCATTTTGCGGGGTGGCCGGAATCAGTCCAAACCCCAGTGCTTCCCGGAAGCCGGCTTCCAGCGCATCGACCTGTTTGTCGGAGGTGGCTTCGGCAAAGACATCATGGCTCTCCGGGAGATGCACCAGGGCCATGCCTTTCAATTGAGGCGGCATCGTGGGCAGGAGACGGGCCTCGATTTCCTTGCGGATTTCGCTGCGGGTCTTCCGATCCAGTTCCGCGCGGCCTTCCGCCATCATGCGGGCGAGTTCTTCCATCCGGCATTCGGCCCGTAACAGGGATTCCGGGATTTTGCGTTCAGCGCGCATCAGGGACAGCCGGAGGTAACTAGCCCAGAACGCAGTGTCCGCATTGATGTTCGTGTCCAGAAGGTGGCGGCCGGTGACCCAGCCCTGGATGGGGGTATCGCCGAGGGTGGTGATGGGCGGGGCTGCACGCCGGGCGAAACGCGCGACATAGTCCTTGGGTAACAGCTGTTGGAGGTAAAACATCCGGAAGGTCATACTTCCGCTTTCAAAAGACATGAGCGTTCTCCTTGGGCAAGACTCGGGAATAGTCGGGGTTGGTAATCAGGATATCAGGCGTAGCCGCGCTTTTGCAGTTCACGGGCAATGGCCATTTGGAATTCCTGCACATCCTGGGCGGAGGGGCGGTAATTCTTGTCTTTGGCGCCCAGCGCCAGGCGCCCGGCCTGATCCAGGGACCAATTGGCTTTCACGCCATCTGAAAATACCACCGTACCGCTTACCAGGGAGCCAGGCAGGGTCAACCGGTCGACATCCACCGTCACGCCGCCAGTTCCCGGCACGGGTTCCGGAACGAGTTCGGGGATCTCTTCTGTTTCCGGGATAGCGGTGGCATCGGCTGGGAGGGCGTCAGGCCCGATCGATTGCGTGATAGGGGGGCTTTTGCGTTTATCTTGAATGTCCAGGCCGAGCTCAATCACTAGGAAGCGCACATCCATGTAGGTGAGGCTCAGTTTGAATTGATCGGTCATGCGCCGTTGGATTTCCGAAAGGCCGCAACCCTCTTTGACCCATTGAGTTACAAGTGTTTTTTGTTCGTCATTCAGTTGCATAGTCAGGTGTCCATTTCACTGGGTGGAAAAAGTTGAAACCAGTATTTCAGAATCATCTTGGCCTGTCAATCGGGCGTGGTAACATATCCATGAGGGATGACAGAACCATGAATGCACGATGGGAACATTTTGAGCATCAGGCGGATATCGGGGTTCGCGGATATGGGGCCACGCTGGCTGAGGCATTTGAGCAGGCCGGGTTGGCGGTCATTGCAATCATGGTGCCGTTGGAGCGGGTGGTGCCGGGCACCCGGGTGCGGGTGGCGTGTGAGGCGCAGGATGATGAAATGCTGTTTGCGGACTGGCTGAACAGCATTGTGAGGGAAATGTCGATACGGCGGATGGTGTTTTCCCGGTTTTGCGTCAGCATTGAGACGCATCGGCTGAGCGGTGAGTTGTGGGGTGAATTTCTGGATATTGATCGACACGAGCCCTCCGTCGAGGTGAAGGCGGCGACCTACTATGAGTTAAAGGTCTGGCAGGATCCGCAGGGCGGGTGGGTGGCGCAGTGTGTCGTCGATGTGTGAGAGGAGGCAGGTGATGAATAAGACAAGCCTTATCAAGCGATCCGAATGGGCGTGGGAGATCCCCCGGACCGGCGGGATGCGGGTGCCGGGCGTGTTGTATGCGTCTGAGCCCCTGATTGAAGAATTGGATAATAAGGTTTATGAGCAGCTTTCGAACGTGGCGGCGCTGCCGGGAATCGTAAATGCGGCCTATGCGATGCCTGATGCCCACTGGGGATATGGGTTTCCCATAGGCGGAGTGGCCGCGTTTGATCCACAGGAGGGTGGGGTCATTTCTGCAGGGGGAGTCGGTTTTGATATTTCATGCGGGGTTCGCACCATGCTGACGCCCTTCAGCTACCGAGATCTTCATGCTGTCCGGGCCAAGTTGGCGGATGCCCTTTTCTACCATGTCCCCGCAGGGGTGGGGAGTACCAGCCGCTTGCGTTTAAACGCGCGCGAAATGACCGCCATGCTCGCCGGGGGAGGCAAGTGGGCGGTGGAAGAAGGGTATGGATTGCCGGGCGATGTGGAGCGCATTGAAAATCAGGGGCAATGTGTTGATGCCGATCCCGATGAGGTTTCCAAAGAGGCCCGGCGCCGGCAGGTGGAGGAAATGGGAACGCTGGGGGCGGGTAATCATTATCTCGAAGTTCAGGTGGTCAGGGAGATTTTCGATGAGCCGGTGGCCCGTGCGTTTGGCCTGGTGCCGGAGGGGGTCGTGGTCAGTATCCACTGCGGATCACGCGGGTTGGGCCATCAGGTGGCCACTGAATTTTCGCGACGCATGGTGATGGAGGCGGCCGAGTACGGGATCACGGTGCGTGACCGTGAGCTGGCGTCGGTGCCGGCCTATTCTCCGCCCGGCAAGAGTTATTACGGGGCGATGTGTGCGGCCGCCAACTGTGCCCTGGCGAACCGTCAGATCCTGTCCCATTTTGTCCGGGAGGTATTCCGTTCCGTACTGGGGGAGGCGCCGTTGGAACTGTTGTATGATGTGTCTCACAATCTTTGCTCACTGGAAGATCACGAGGTGGCGGGAAGAAAGAAGCGTCTGTTTGTGCATCGCAAAGGAGCCACCCGTGCGCTGGGACCGGGCAGTCCGGCCCTGCCGGCGTGCTATCGCGACGTCGGACAGCCGGTTCTGGTCGGGGGCACCATGGGGACCGCCTCCTACATCCTTGTGGGGTCGGTAGAAGGGGATCAGCTGGCCTTCAGTTCCGCCTGCCATGGGGCGGGGCGCAGTCAGAGCCGGAGTCAGGCCTTGAAGCAATATCGCGGCGAAGATGTGGTTGAGACCTTGAGGGGGCGGAATATCACCATCAAAACCCGGTCCTATCGTGGCGTTGCCGAAGAGGCCCCCGCAGCGTATAAGGATGTGAGTGAAGTGGTGCGGGCCTCGGCAGGCGCCGGATTGGCGCGAATGGTCGCCCGCCTGGAGCCGATGATTTGTGTGAAGGGATGATTCGAAAATGAGCATTAAAGGTCAACTCAGTCAGATTGCCAGTGAACGGGCCTTGTTAGTTCAGGTGGTGGTCGGGCGTGCGGGGCGGATCGTGGCCAAGGACTCCCTGGAGGAACTGGAGCGGCTGGCGGATACCGCCGGGGCTGTGGTGCTGGGGTCCCTCTCGCAAAATCGGCCGGCCCCGACCCCGAGGTACTTTGTGGGTGAAGGGAAAATCGAGGAGATCAAGCAGGCGTGTCAGCAGGTGAATGCCAATCTGGTGATTTTCGACAATGAGCTTTCGCCGGTTCAGGTGAATAACCTGGATCAGGCGATCGGCGTAAAGGTGATCGACCGGACCGAGGTGATCCTGCAGATCTTTGCCCGGCGGGCCCGGTCGGCCGAAGCCCAGATTCAGGTGGAGTTGGCGCAGCTTCAATATCTGGTTGGACGATTGCCGGTTTCTGAAAAGCAGGCGCGGTTCAGCGGGGGGATCGGGATGAAGGGCCCGGGAGAGAGTCCCCTGCGCCTGAGGAATGAGCCGATGCGCCGCCGGATCAAGGACTTGAAAGACAAGCTGGAAACCATTCAGGAGCGGCGCGAACGGACCCGTTCGAGACGGCCTTGGGCCGCCGTCAGTCTGGTGGGCTATACCAATGCCGGGAAGTCTACCCTGCTGAATGCCTTGTCCGGCACCGATGCCTATGTGGATGACCGGCTGTTTGCCACGCTTGATACCAAGAGCCGGCTGGTTCATCTGGCCGAGGGCTTGGATGCCTTGTTGACGGATACAGTCGGCTTTATCCGGCACCTCCCGCATGGGCTGATTGCGTCATTCCGTTCAACGCTGGAAGAGGTGGCGCAGGCGGATGTCCTGATTCATGTGGCGGATGCCGGACATCCCTATGTGAGTGAGCATTGTGAAGTGGTTTTCGAAACCCTGACTGAAATGGGCGCGGACAAGGTCCCTGCGCTGCTGGTATTCAATAAATGCGATACGCCGGAGGCCAGTGAACGGATTTCGGAATTGCTTGGAATGTATCCGGGGTCACTGCCGGTGTCCGCCTTGAGCGGGGCGGGCTTGGAGGCGTTGAAGCAGCGTCTGGCGGAAATGACTTCCAGCAGGGGGCAACATGGATAAGGGCGTCGGGCTGAGGCTGTGGCTGGTGCTGGTATTGATTCTGGCGGGAGGATGCGCGCCTGCAAGGGAGAGCGAACAAACGGCCACGGGGGCGGGGGCTCACTTTTATTTCGTCCAGCTCTCTGACACCCATTGGGGCGCTAAAGACGGCATCGCGATGACCCGGAGTGCGGTCGACCTGATCAGTCAGCTGCCGGTAAAAGTTCAATTTGTGGCGGTGACGGGCGATCTGTTTGCGGATTCCATCCGGAATGAGCAGGTGGTTCGGGACGGGGTGGCGGTGCTGAAGGGGTTGACGGTGCCGGTGTATTGCGTGCCGGGCAATCATGACATTCTCCAGGACGATTTTGCCCGGACCCAGGCCCTTTTTGATGAAACGTTCGGGGTCAAGGAGCAGAGGGTGATGATCAAGGGCGTGGCTTGTCTTTTTCTCTCGTCCGAGATTCCGCCTGGTGAGAAGCGGAGTGCCTGGCAGAGTGAACGAGCCACTATTGAAAAACTGATAGGGGCCTCGACGGGGCCTGCCCTGATATTTTTGCATCGGCCCCCCTTGCGCGATGTGCTGGGAAATGAGGAAAAGGGAGCCGGGTCCTGGAGTGACGTTGCCGATTCCCGGTGGCTGCAATTATTTGAGAAATACCCCGGCGTGAAAGGGGTATTTGCCGGCCATTTTCATCGGGACGAGATGATCTGGATCGGAACCGTTCCGGTTTATGTCGCGCCCGCGTTGGCTCGATTCTGGGATCGGCAACCCTCTTTCCGGTTATTCGAATATCAGGATGGGCGCATCAATTATTGGACGCTGTATCCTGAACGTCCGGCTAGAAAATAAGTTGTTGAGTTGTCAGGTTGCTGAGTGGTTACTAACCTTTCCTGAAAGAGCCACGCCTTATCAGGCGCGGCTACGTAGCCGCCGCTGATAAGGCGTGGCGGGACCGTGTCAGGACTAATGTGGGAATATTAGTGCCAGCCCGTCAACTGGCCTTGGGCGCGGCTTCCGGTGCCTTGGCCGGGGCGGTAGCCGAGGTCTCCACGTAGTTCATCCGCAGTGACGTAAGGATGTTTTTAACCAGCCGATCCTCATCATGGTCCAGATTCCCCTTGGTTTTTGCCTCCAGCATTTCAAGCATATCGATGGTGGCTTGAGCGGCTTCAAGGTTAAGCTCCGTTTTCCCGGTCATCGGATCGATGATTTTCCCCAGCTGCTGCATGGCAGATGAGGACAACATCATGATCAGTTCCATGAACATGGCTTTATAAATGTCAGGCGTAGCGGGGGATGGCATGAAAAATCTCCTTTCCAGACAAAAGTGATGACAGAATCAACAGAATACACAAAATTAATTTTGTTTCATTTTGTACATTCTGTCCAAATTCGTATGGGGAAAGAGTTAGGCTTTGGCTTTTTCAGGATTACGGAGCACGAACAAGCCCGGGGAATCCTTTTTGAAAGAGCGGTCGGTATACATTTTCACATTCAGGGCGTTAATCGGATCTTGAGAGCGCCACTGGTAGCCACCCGCCAGGCTGGCGTCATAGATTTCATGAACCGACAGGGGTTTGCCGGCTTCGACCAGGATGTTGCTGATCATCTGGCGCAAACTCGGTTGGGCTTTGCGGGGAAGCCGCATGTTGCGGACGGTCACGCTTAAGGGGGTGGGGCGCTTTTCGGCCTTCTTGAGGATCGCCGCCATTTCGGTTTCCAACAGCTCAATCTTCTGCCGGAGCAGCATGATTTTTTTTAGATCATCTGAACATAACTCGTTTAAATTAATCATAGGATACTCCTTCTCGTTGTTAGAGTGGAGATTATGCATATGGATGATGATGAATCAAACAGTTATTTTGTGATCTAAATAGTGACCAATGTCCCTGTTAATTATCCTGTGCCTGAGGTTAGAAGGCATACCCGACGGTCAGGCCGCCGGTGAGCGCATTCAGAGAGAACTCCTCGTCGATTTCAGCATAGTATCCGGCGAGCTCGCTGCCATACCCCTTGTCGGTTGAGGTGCCGGAGGCCTGGATTGCAAGCATCTCGATACGCCCGAGCACAAACAGGTGGCGCGTCAGGTCGTAGCGGAGTTCGGCGGCCCCTTTGGCGCCGATGCCGGCCATGGTGGCGGTCGAACGCTTCTGCCGGAGGATATGGTCATCTTCATCCCGGACGAGCGCCGGGCCAAAGCCGATTTCACCGCGTCCGGAGAACTGTTTGAATTTTACCAGCACGCAGGCATCCAGATACGGCATCACAATATCGGCGTTATAGGTGGCGACCACGCCGCTCTGGGTGTCGTGCGCCAAGTCGGGCTGGGATGGGTACCATTGATCCACATTGCTGATCGTCCAGTCTAAATGCTGGTATAGCAGGCTCGGCCCCACGCCGAGGGACCAGGTGGCGCGAGTGGCGGAGGGGGCCGGGTGGAGCCAGTAGCGCAGGCCGCCATCGGCTGTTACGGCGTTGAGTTCGGCATCGGATTCGGAATAAATGTCCAGCGAGCCTGAATCGTCGATCACGCCCCAGTCCGAATCTTCCATTTTGGAGGAAGGCTCTGTCAGGTTCATCATCAAATTCCCGAATATTTCAAGGTTTCCGTTCCAGATCAGGCTGCCCCCTACAGATCCGTAAGCTACGTTCAGCGGGAATTTAAGTTCACTGATCTTGTCGGGCAACTGAATGGAACCCTCCTCGGGGGTCCACGCCGACCCGCCGATGGAATAAGTGGCATTTCCCAGCCAGTAGCCGGCTCCCGCCTGGAGGCTTCCCGTCAGGGGGGGCTGGGTTGATGGTTTTCCTTTTTGGGGTGTCTGGGCCATTCCGGAAACGGACGTCAGGCAGAGGGACAAAAGAATCATTCGACTGATAGGGTTCATGGTTTGGCTCCTTGTTTTCAGGTTGATACCAGCTATAACGGTTATGCCTGAAGGTCAGTATAGGTATCCCGGTGTTGAAGGCAAGTCCCCTTTGTTGTTGAGTTGCTGAAGCGGAGAGAGCCTGCTATTGTCCGGGCAACGATGTGCGTTTAAAGGAGTTTACTGTGAAACGATGTTTGATTATAGCTGGGTTTATGGCGCTGGGTGTGGCAATCGAATTGACGGCGGCCCCTGTGGGGTTGGCGGTAACACCTGTGAAGCCGGCCACATCGACGGTGAAGTCGGTCGCGAAGTCGGTTGCGCCGGTAGCGGCTCCTGTGAAGACGACCACGGCCGTGACGAAGCCGGCGGCGGTAGCCCCTACGAAGCCCGTTGTGGCGGGTAATCCCCCGGCAAAGAGCACCCCGGCGTCTGCGGGCGGCCTGGGGTTGACGGTGAAGGCGGGCACATTGGGTGCGGGCCTGGAGGCCACGGTGGGGGTCAATGATTACCTGGGCTTCCGCTTTGGTGTCAACATGATGAGTGCCGGGCCATCCATCGAGCGGGATGAGGGAACGATCAACACTGATCTCGACTGGCTTTCTTATGGCCCGCTGGTGGACCTGCATGTGTTTGGGGGCGGGTTCCGGGTGACGGGCGGTGCCTTGATCAATAAGAACAAGTTTAACCTGAAGGCGAATCTGAACGATAGCGTGACCTTGGACGGGCAGGCCTATGATCTAAGTGCCCTGAGTGGGCAGGTGACGTTTAGCGAATGGGCGCCCTATCTGGGGTTTGGCTACGGCAATGCGGTGGGGGCTGATGGGCGATGGCACTTCGCCTGTGACTTCGGCGTCATGTTCCAGGGTGAACCGAAAGTGGAGGCCAGCGCCACCGCCTCTGATCCCGCCTTGCAACCCTATGTAAACCAGGCGCTGGCGAAAGAGGTCGCTGATATCCAGGATGATGCCAGTGCCTTCCAGTTCTATCCCGTGATCTCAGTGGGTGTCTCGTACCGGTTCTAATGTGAGTTTAGACAACAGAAAGGGGAATTGGTTGCGGGGATTTTACCGCACTCTAAATTTATGAAAACAAACCTTCTTCCATTGTTTTTTGTTCTTCTGATTGCTCCTTGGTGGGTGGCGAACGCCGGACTTTCCCTGGATAACCGCTTCCCGGATCCCACTCCCGGAATGCAGGTGGTCCAGCGTGTCCTTTCCTCGTCGTCATGGTACGCAACCCCGATCACAACCGATGGGTCGGGGTATACCTTGACCGAAGTGACTGCGGAGATTGAGGACTTCAACCCCGCCGGCACCCTTTTTATGGAAGTTTGGAGCGTGAGCGGATCCCCGAATTACGCTCCGCTGGTGAAAATCGACCGACTTTCCCTCGTTGACGCCAATTATCCCAAGGTCTTTACGGGAAACGTGAGCCTGAGTGCTGACACCAGCTACTTCATCGTGACGGGATCGTGACGGGCGTTGATAACGGAGGTGGGCAGTGGCGGGAAAACGTTAATTACGGGGATCCGTTCGGTCCCTATTTTTCGGTTCAATCCGGAAGCTGGACCCTTTCAACTCTCGGCGTTGGTCCGCCTCAATCGTTAAAAAGCGTTGATTTTGGGGCAACATGGACCGATGGCGGCGCGCTGTCGGCCCCTTTGCGGATGTCGATCACGGCCGTGGCCGTTCCCGAGCCCTCGACTTTCGCGCTGTTCGGCCTCGGAGTTCTCGTCCTCGCCAGGCATGCCCTGCGCCGGCGGGCCTGAGTATTCCTTCTCGCCCTCTCTGATCAAAGTCCGGCCCGTTCCTGGAGCCAGAATGCCAGACTCCGCTGTCGTCTCACCGCAGGGGGCAGACCTCCTGCTAAAGCTTATGGATATTGGATGATGTGATGCTTGGTGTTGTAGGGCAGATGCTGGATTCACCCTTTCGATGATAAGAAAATCGTTAGTGCAGAGGATAGACAGGACAACGCGACCTCTGTCATAATGTTGGCTTGAGACGATGAGTAACTTGGAGGATGGTATGCGGTGCCGACGGTGTTGAGGATTGGCCGGTTCAGATTTCATTTCTATTCCGATGAACGTGGTGAGCCGCCGCATATTCATGTCGCCACGGCTGACGGGGAGTGTAAGTTCTGGCTGGAGCCGGTGGAGCTGGCAGGAAACAAAGGGCTTCGTGCGGAAACCGTTCGGCAGATTGAGCGGTTAGTTTATGAACATGCCGGGTACTTGAAGGAGAAATACAATGAAAACCATGGCGGTTAAAGCCTCACAACAAGTAGAAGCGTTGGCCGTTCGCGTCTGGGTTGAAGGGCGCAGGATTTTTCTGGAACTAACGGATGGTCGCATCTTTGGCTTCCCCGCTGACCGGTTCATACGCCTTCGCGATGCTTCGGACGCGCAATTAAAGAAAGTCTCGCTTCGGCTCAATGGCTATGCATTACGGTGGGAGACCTTGGACGAGGATATCACCGTACCAGGCGTTGTGGCTGGCCATTTCGAACTCGCTCCGTCATCCCAAGGGACCTTGGCCGTTGCTGAGGGGCGTGCGGCATACGGAAAAAAACAGATTTGAGCAGCGAAGAACGGTCAGTCTGATGACTTCGCGGTTGTTGGGGTGGAGATAGAAGGCCCACGTGTACGTGCGTGGGGGCCTTCCGGGGGTTCCGAGAGAGTATGCCATTATGACGGCGGCGTGGTGACATCGGCCGGTCAAGGTGGTGCCGGTAATTCCGTCGCAGGTGCTGCCTCAGTTTGTGTGTCGGAAAGTTCTTCCTGAGAGGTCAGTATCTCGGCCTCTGTCACTGCTGTGGGCACCTCAGGCAGTACTGATTCTGGCGGCGGTTCCGGTTCCGGTGCGGGGGGCGGTGTGGCTTCTGGTTGTGTGGGAGTCGGCGCGACAACGGGGGCCGGGTCCGGGATAGGGGTTGGCTCCAGGTTGGATTCAGGGGAAGCGGCTGTTGAGTTGTTGGGTTGTTGGTCGAAATTTGGCGGAGGGACTGGGGGCGGGGGTTCCTGCGTCGGGGTTTCAATCGCGATGTTGACTGGTGACGGTGTGGCCGGTGGAGGTGTTCCTTCCTGAATCCCATCTGTCCTCTCCCCTTGAGGGAGAGGATTTAGGTGAGGGGTTTCTGGAGCAGGGGCCGTCACTTCAGGCGTTATTGCGTGCGTCTCTGCGGGTGTGAACACCGGTGTTGAAATGGAAGGATCCGCCTCGGGCGCTGATGCCGCCGGGACGTCGGCATCCACCTCGATTCCCGGTGGCACGTTCTCGATGGCAATCTCGGGTTCCGGTGGGGGTATCTCCTCCACGACCGGCTGGGCGATGGGTTCAACAGGAGTCGCCTCAATGGGGTGAGGTTGATGTTCGCCATGGGCCTTGCTGATGGCGATCTGATCGGGTTTGAATCCCAGTTGGGTGATAGCGGTGCGGATACGGGCTTGAGTGGTGGGGCTGATCCGGTACTTGCCAGCCTTCCCGTTAAGCACAAATGAGACCGCCGACAGGGAGACCCCAGCGGCCTTGGCCACGTCGTTAATGGTTGGTGTCGAGCTCATGCTAAAGCTTATTAACACTGGATATTATGAAATGCAAGGGGGCAGCGCCCGCTGGGTTCAGAGCGTCTTCCGCAGGCGCCAGGCGGCCAGCAGGTTGAAGAGGAGGCCGAGGATCAGCATGCCTAGCAGATGCGGAAGGACATCCAGAAACGAGGCGTCCTTGAGAATGATCTGGCGCAGGGCGGCAACGAAGTAGCGGGGGATGATGAAATGGGTGATACCTTGAATGAGAAGCGGCATGTTCTGGATGGGGAAGATGAAGCCTGACAGAATAATGGCCGGCAGCATGGAGGTGAGGACGGCTACCTGGAACGCCATCTGCTGAGTCCGGGTGATGGTGGAGATCAAGACGCCCATTCCCAGCGCTGCGAACAGGAACATCAGCGTGGTGAGGCTCAAGAGCAGATAGGAGCCTTTAATCACAATGTCGAAAAAAACATACCCCAGGAACAGTACGGCAACCATGGTGCCGACCCCGACGACGACATAAGGCAGGAGTTTTCCCAGAATCAGCTCCTCCGGCCGGATCGGGGAGACCATGATCTGCTCCATGGTTTCGCGCTCTTTTTCACGCACAATGGAGACCGAAGTGGCCACGACGCAGGAGAGCATCAGCAAGAGCCCGATCAGGCCGGGAATGAGAAACTTGGCGCTCTGGAGCTCGGGATTGAACCAGATGCGGGGCTCCAGGGTGACGATGGGAAGCGCGTTAGGGAGACCGGCCTGTTGCAGGGTCTGGGTCCGGAGTTTCCGGGTCATGCGGTCTGCCAGGGCCTCGAGATAGCCGATGGTGGTGGCGGCGGTATTGGCGTCGCTGGCATCGACCAGCGCCTGAACGTGGGCGGGTGCACCTTGCGCGAGTGTTCGGGCATAGCCGCGGGGAATGATCAGAACGGCGCGAACCCGTCCGCGATCCAGCCAGTCTTTCACTTCCCCCGTCCGGTTCAGGGTGGCAATTTTGTCGAAATACGGGTTCTGGAACAGGCTGTCCTGAAAGGCGCGGCTTTCCGGCGTGCGGTCCTCGTCCAGCATGGCAATGCGGATATGTTTGACGTCGAATGAAAGCGCATAGCCATACAGCCCGAGCAGCATGGCCGGCACAAAGAGCAGGAGCCCCAACGACAGCGGGTCCCGGCGTATCTGCCGGAACTCCTTTTTTAAAATGGCCAGGAATCGACGCATAGTTAGTGAGTGAACAGTAAGCAGTAGGCAGTAAGCAGTGGGCAGTGGGGAGAATTTAGTTTGGTTTGTTTCATTCTGAATCCTGTTTCGCCAGCCTGATGAAGGCTTCTTCCAGTGTGGGTGAATTCGTTTGGCGCTTGATTTGAGTGGGGGTATCCAGGGCAATCAGTTTGCCGCCGTTGATAAAGCCGAGGCGGCCACAGAATTCGGCTTCGTCCATGAAGTGGGTGGTGATCAGGACGGTGGTGCCTTGGGTCGAAAGCGTATGGATCAGGTCCCAGAACAGGCGGCGCGACACGGGGTCCACGCCGCTGGTGGGCTCGTCCAGGAACAGAATAGGTGGGCTGTGCAAAATGGCGCACCCGAGCGCCAGCCGCTGTTGCAAGGCCCCCGACAACACCCCGGTCAGGCGGTGTTCGAGTCCTGCCAAGCCGGCCATGGCGATGACCGTGTCCATCTGGTGCCGGAGTTCGCTCCCGTCAAGGCCATAGACGCCGCCAAAGAAACAGATGTTTTCCACGACCGTCAGGTCTTTATAGAGGCTGAATTTCTGTGACATATAGCCGATGTTTTCCCGGACCTGGTCCGGTTGGCGGTTGATGTCGAAGCCATTGACCCGGGCCGTGCCGGCGGAGGAGGAGAGCAGCCCGCAAAGCATGCGGATGGTCGTCGATTTCCCTGCGCCATTGGGCCCCAAAAAGCCGAAGATCTCGCCATGCTCGACTGTGAAGGAGATCCGGTCCACGGCCGTGAACGTGCCAAAGCGCTTGGTCAGGCTTTCAATTTCAATGGCATGGTCGGGCGTTTTCAGCGGGATAGGTTCCTTTGAGTGTCATCCGGATAGGGCGGCCAGTGAATCGCATGGTGCAAGCGGGCCTCGGCAATCAGTACATCGGCTTCTGCGGCGATGCGCTGCGCGGTGGTGCCGGTTAATTTGGCCTGTGCGTCAAGAACATCGGAGTGGCGTGCGGCCCCGTTTTTCCATAGATCCGTGGCGACCTGCAGGTTCCGGGTGGCGCTCATTTCCGCATGTCTCGAGGTGCTGCGTTGGGCGAGGGTATATTCCACGGACAGGAATGCCGCGCGGGTTTCGGCGATGATGGATTCGCAGAGCGCCCGGGTATCATAGTCGTCACGCGCGGCCTTCGCCCGGGCTTCGGCCGTCCGGGCGCGGGTCAGGCCGCCATCAAACAGATTCCACGTCAGGGCGGCCCCGATGAAGGCATCATCCTTCCAGGTGTCTTCAGGGGGGAAGTCGTGAGGGTTAGGGTTCCCCTGCTCATAGCGTGCCACCAAGGCGAGTTGAGGGCGTGCCTCTGCCCGTGCCACCTCGATGAGGGCGGCGCTGGCCTGGGAGTTCATCCGGAGGCTGGCTAATTCCGGACGGTTTGAAAGGGCGATGCCCAGGGCATCCTCCAAGGTGGGACTCCAGGCCGTGCTAAGGCCATCCGGGGTCAGCGGGGTCTGACCGGCGGCCGGTTTCTCTCCGGTCAATTGAGTTAACTGGATCCGGCTCAGTTCCTCCTGTTGACGGGCGGATTGAAGCTGGAGCTGGATCTGATCGAGCAGTACCTCATTGGCCAGAAGATCGTTATCGGTCGCCAACCCGGCCTGTTTCAGGTTCCGGGTATCTGCGAGTTGCGTCTCTGTCCGGACGACGGCGGTCTGGAAGGCGTCAATCTGGGCAAGCGCTTTGCTCCATTGCCAGTAGACGGTCAGGGTATTAAGCGTGATATCAGCCGCCGTGGCGACCGTGGTCTGATAGGTGGCGGCCTCCTGATAGCGGGCGCTTTTCCGTTGCTGGCTGACGCGGCCACCCGTGTAGAGGGGCTGAGTAATCCCGATGGACGCGGTGTACTGGTCCTCAACGACCGGGAGGGTGATCCCGCCCGGGGCGACCGGGCTGTTTTCCAACCCCTCAAAGTGCAGGGCCTGGGCGCGGGCATCCAGGCGGGGCTTCAGTCCCGCGTCGGCCTCCAGGCGCCGGGCGGTGGCCATGTGAAGCTCTTCGTTCCGGCCTTTGAGGGCGGGGTGATAGGCCAGGGCCCGTTGCACAACGGTCTCGGGCGACAGGATGTTGGTTGTGGTTTCGGCATGGGCAAACGGGATGAGGAAGGGAAGAAAAATAAAGAGGCTTAAACAGAAGATTTTCATGAACGGGGTCCTTCTTGTGGGCTGCTCATCAGGGAGACAAAGACATCTTCAAGTGAGGGTTCAATGGCGTGGAATTGCATGCCGGCCTGCCCGTTTTGGGTCAGCCAGGTTTGGGCCTCGTGGACTTCGGCATCCCCGCGGGCGGCAAAAAAATGCAGCCGATCCCCGTATCGCACCAGGGCGGTGGGCGGCCAGCGCTGTTTCAGGATCTGATGTACGGCGGTCAGGGATTGGTTACCGACAATCGAATACATACGGCCGCGGAGGTCGTCCTTCACGGCCGTGGGGGTGTCCACCCGGATGACGTTCCCGGCGTGCATCAGGGCGATCTGATGGCAGCGCTCGGCCTCGTCGAGATAGGGGGTGGTCATGATGATGGTGATGTCGCGGGCGAGGAGCGACTGGAGGATGGTCCAGAATTCCCCGCGTGAGACCGGATCCACCCCGGTGGAGGGTTCATCGAGAAACAGGATTTCAGGCGTGTGAATCAGGGCACAGGCGAGGGCCAGTTTTTTCTTCATGCCGCCGGACAGGGCGGCGGCCAGTCGGGTGCGAAAGGGGTCCAGCCGGGTGAAGGCCAGGAGTTCCTGCCGATGCCGTTCGAAGTGCGCCACCCCGTGGAGGTCGGCGAAAAACTCGATATTTTCGTCCACCGTCAGATCCCCATAGAGGGTGAAGGCCTGGGAGAGGTAGCCGATCCGGGCCTTGATGGCCTCCGTCTCGCTACGAAGATCGAGGCCGAGGATGCGTCCGTCACCTGCCGTGGGCGTGAGGATGCCGCATAATAATCGCAGGGTGGTGGATTTTCCGGCGCCATCCGGCCCGATCAACCCGAAGAAGGTTCCGCGTTGAATAGAAAGCGTCAGCCCCTTTACCGCCTCCACGGCACCGAAGGAACGGCCCAGATTGTGTGTTTCTATGGCGGCATCTTGCATAAGAAGGATTCAGTCTTCTGTCTTAAAGATACCCATCGGCGGGCATGCCCGGCTTGAAAACATGGTTTGGGTTTGGCAGGGTGATTTTGATGCGATACACCAGTTTGGTGCGTTCGTCGGGGGTTTGCACATTGCGGGGCGTAAATTCGGCTTCAGATGAGATGAATGTGATCAGGCCTTCGTACCGCAAGGGGTCGCCATCCACCTTGATGTAAGCCTTCTGTCCGAGTTTTACCGTGGGAAGCCGGGTTTCAGGAAGGTAGAGCGAGAGCCAGACTTCATTCAATTGCGACAGGGTGGCCAGGGGGGTGCCCGCCATCACCATTTCGCCCTGTTCGACATTTTTGGTAGTGATCGTGCCGGAGGCCGTGGTTTTTACGGTGCAGTCGGAGAGCGCCTTCTCGGCTTGTCCAAGCCGGGCTTGGGCTAATTCAACGGCCGCCTGGGTGGCGCGGATTTCTTCCTGCCGGTTGCCCTTGACGAGGCGGTTCAATTGCTGTTCGGCGGCGGCCAGAATGGCGGTGGTTCGCTCCAGGCTGGTGACGGCATCGTCCCGCTGTTTCCGGGTAGTGCTGTTTTGAGCGAGCAGGATCTCCATGCGTTGGGCATCGGTGGCGGCGGCCTCCGCGGAGGCTTTGGCTTCCCGTACTTGGGCCCGGGCCCGCTGGATGTCCTCATCCCGGCTCCCGGCCAGCATCAGGTCCCGTTGGGCCTGCGCCTGGGCGAGGGCGGCGCGGGCTTCGTCACAGCGGAGCTGGTAGGTCAGGGGGTCAAGGGTGGCCACCCTCTGCCCGTTGGTGAGGGGGGTGCCTTCCTGGATCAGGAGCGAGGTGATGCGGCCCGGCACTTCAGGGGCCAGCCGGATCTGGGTGCACTCGATGGTGCCGGATCCATCGGGTTTATCGCTATTCAAGGTGCATGAGCCGCAGAGCAGGGCCGGGATGGCCAGAAGGCCTTTGATCCATGGGTAAGCATTCATGGCTTTCATTATGACCATCAGGGGGGCAACTTAACAACTGTTTTTGTTTGGTGAGTAACGAGGTTAGCGTTAAAGTGAACGGCATGACAGAGTTTGAAACCATGGCCGTGATTGACTTTGAGACGACGGGCATTTCGCCGGCGATGGGCGACCGGGCGACGGAAATCGCCGTCGTGTTGATCCAGGGGGGCGAGATCGTGGGGCGCTTTCAAAGCCTGATGAATGCCGGAGTGTATGTGTCCGGGTTTATCGAGCAGTTGACGGGGATCAGCAATGCCATGGTGCGGAATGCGCCGCCGGTGGCCGAGGTGATGGCGGCGGCCGCTGACTTTATCGGCCCCCATCCCATGGTGGCGCACAATGCCGCTTTTGATAGCAAGTTCTGGGATGCGGAGTTGGCCTGGATCCAGCGGGCACGGTGTCAGGAGTTTGCCTGTTCCATGCGGGTGGCGCGTCGTCTTTTCCCGCAGTCACCTAATCACAAACTGGGGACCTTGGTGCGCTATCTCCGGCTCCCGGACAGCGGGGTGCATCATCGCGCCATGGCGGATGCGGAAATGACCGCCCATCTGATGGTGAGAATCCAGATGGAACTGAAGCAGCGGTTTGGGTTACCTCATGTGCCTCACAAACACTTGCGTGCGATCCAGTCAGCGTCTGTTGCCAAGCTGGAGGCGACCATTAGCCGGATTCAAAAGGGGTCAACCGCAACTCTTCCGCAATAAAGGGGGCTATCCGATGAACATCACGACCGATGAAGCCGGCCGCACTATTTTGGGAGGATTTTGAAGGATGAGCCTAGAAGGATACAAGGCGGAACGTTCCCGCGAACTTTTCCTGGGATTCGATGTGGGGGGGACCAAGTGCGCGGGAGTGCTCGGTAATGCCGCAGGTGAGGTTCTGGAGCGTCACGAATGGCCGTCACGGGTTGAGCGGGGGCCGGAGGCAATGCTCGCCGATTTTCTGGCGTATGCGAAAAGTGCCCCGGCCGTCACCTCGGTGGGGGTCTCAATCGGTGGGCCGCTGGATGCGCTCAACGGCATTGTGTTGTCCCCACCGCACCTACCGGGGTGGGATAAGGTGCCCTTGAAGGCACGCCTGGAACAGGCGCTTGGGATCCCGGTGTATGTCGCGCATGACGCTGCGGCCTGTGCGCTGGCCGAATATACCTGGGGTGGCTGGCGGGGCTGCCACAGCCTGATCTATCTCACCTGTGGTACCGGTTTCGGCGCGGGGATCATTATTGATGGCAAGATTTACAGGGGAGCTGGCGGACACTCCATTGAAATTGGGCACGCGCGGTTTGCGCCTGATGGTCCGGAGGCGTTCGGCAAAGTGGGAAGCAATGAGGCGTACTGTTCAGGGATGGGATTGGGTCTGTTGGCCCAGTGGAAGCTGGGGCAGACGTTTTCCCCGAAGGAAGTGGTCGAGCGGGCCGCAAAAGGTGACCTTGGGGCTCAGGAGGTGATTCGCATTCATGCCGAAGCGACCGGTCAGGTTTGCGCCAATCTGGCCGACACCCTGTTTCCTGACGTGATTCTGCTTGGCAGTCTCGCCCGGCATATCGGGGCCTCCTGGCTGGATCTCGTTCGCGCACGGTTTGACCTGGAGGCTCACCCCCACGCCCGCCGGTTGTGCACACTGCAACCCGCCAGTCTAGGCGACCGGTTGCAGGACCTCTCTGCGCTCGTGGTGGCGATGCAAGCCCCTTCCTGATTTTAACCTTAATTTTCCCTTTTCCTGGTGTAGTAGCGGGTTTTAAGATTATGTGTATGAACGGGCTACGGATTGGCCTGTTTTGGTGGCCGAGGACTGATTGGTCACTTAATGTTGATCCGCAAATGGTTTACTGCTTGACGGGGCGGGTTGATTTCCGCAGATTACTCACCAAATGTTGTCTTAAAAGGCTTCAGGATGACGTGTTGGAATAAGGAACCGCTATGTTAAATTTCTTGCTTGGGCTGTTTTCTGAAGATATTGGGATCGATCTGGGCACAGCCAATACCCTGGTATTTGTGAAAGACCGGGGCATTGTGCTCCGTGAGCCATCGGTGGTTGCCATTCAGGCCGGCACCCGCCGGGTGTTAGCGGTGGGTGAGGAAGCCAAGCAGATGTTGGGGCGCACCCCGGGGGGGATTGTAGCGATTCGCCCCATGAAGGCGGGCGTGATCGCGGATTTTGAGATTACCGAGGCGATGTTGAAGTATTTCATCCGCAGGGTTCATAATCGACGCACGATGGTGCGGCCGCGAGTGATTATTGCGGTGCCCAGTGGAATTACAGAAGTTGAGAAGCGTGCGGTCAAGGATTCGGCCATGCACGCCGGGGCGCGTGAAGTGTATTTGATTGAGGAGCCGATGGCGGCGGCGATCGGGGTCGGGTTACCTGTACAGGAACCGGCCGGGAACATGATTGTGGACATCGGGGGTGGTACCACTGAGGTGGCGCTGATCTCGCTGGCTGGCATTGTGTTCTGTCGCAGCGTTCGCGTCGGTGGCGATGAGATGGACGAATTCATCGCCCAGTATATGAAACGGGTTTACAATTTGATGATCGGTGAACGAACGGCTGAGGCTATCAAGATGAAGATCGGTTCCGCATACCCGCTGGCGGAGGAATTGACCATGGAGGTCAAGGGACGGGATCTTGTCTGTGGTCTACCCAAGACCCTCACGGTAACCTCAGAGGAAATCAGGGAGGCGCTCCAGGAGCCGCTGTCATCCATTCTGGATGCCATCCGGGTGACCTTGGAACGTTGTCCGCCTGAACTTGCCGCCGATTTGGTGGATCGCGGTATGGTGATGTCCGGTGGTGGATCGCTCCTGCGGGGGATTGATCTGCTGATTGCCGAACATACCGGCCTGCCGGTCCATCGCACCGATGACCCGCTGAGCGCGGTGGCTGAAGGGACAGGCGTGGTGCTCTCTGAGCTCAACGTGCTGCGCCGTATCGCCACCGGGGAACAGCGCACATACTGATCTTCTCTCGAACGACTCTTCTCGTCCAATGCTGGTTCAGGTTTAAACACACCCCGAGGGGTGATGGGATGAGGGGTTTTTTGACGTGAGGGATCGTACATTTGTTTTAGGAGTGGTGCTGGCGACCTTTTTCCTGGTTCTCCTGAACCTGCCGTCGTCCGTGTCGTCTTCATTGCGGGGCTTCTTTCGTGGAAGCATGGCCACCTATCAGGGCGGGGTCACCCGCTTTGTGTCGCGCGTTCACCAGACCTCCTCCGCGGTCGGCAATATCAGTGAGGTGATACAAGAGCGCGACCAGTTGGCCAAGGAGGTGGGCGTGCTGAGGGCTCAGCTCCGCGGACTGGATGGTGTCATGCGTGAAAACGGGGAATTACGTACCCTGACCGGCTTCAAAAAGCAATCGAACCTGCGGACGGTGGCCTGTGAGGTGATCGCCCGTGATGACGGGTATGGCTGGTGGCAGACCATCCGCCTCGACAAGGGGCGGAACGAGGGCCTTGCGGCGGATATGCCGGTGATCACTCCGGAGGGTCTGGTCGGGCGCATCATTGAGGTGAATGGCCACACCTGCGACGTCCTGTTGATTTCGGATCGCTCCTTCAAGGTGTCCGTGCGGTTTGAGCAGGATGGGTCATTCGGGATTCTTCAGGGGGGCGGGATTTCCCTGAGGGGCGAACACCGTTTCGGGGTGCTGTGTATGCCGAGCCCGGCCCGGGTGGATTACATCCGGAAAGATCTGGAAATAAAGGCAGGGGAAATGGTGGTGTCGTCGGGGTTCGGGGGGGTGTTTCCTGCCGGCCTGGTCGTTGGGCGGGTGGTCGGGGTCCGGCTGGATGACACCGGGCTTTTCCAAGTGGCGGAGGTCGAGCCGGCCGCTGACCTCGCCCGGCTCCAGCGGGTGTTAGTGGTGACGGGACCGTGAGATTATTGAGATGACAGCTGCAATCATGATTTTTTTATTGCTGGTAGGCGGGCTCTTGCAGAGCCTGATCCCTGCATCGGCCTGGTTGGGGCTTTCCAAGCCGCCCTTCCTGATGGCCGTGGCGCTCTATTATGCCCTGGCCCATCCCCGCGGGACGGCGGTGACCGCCGCCATCCTGGCCGGGATTATTCAGGATTCGATGAGTCTGCTGCCGGTGGGCTATTCCTCGCTTTGTTTTGTGATATTCGGGGTGTTTCTGGCGGAGACACGCGAGAAACTGTTCGGGGATAGTTTGTTTACGGTGGCCATATTGGGGGCCAGCCTGGGCGCCCTGACGACACTGGGGTTGTATTTGATGTTGAGCCTTAACTCTCTTGCGGATGCCATCCCGGTGTGGTGGGTCGCCCTCAAAATGGGCGGCACTGCGCTGCTGGGACTTGGGGTTGCCCCCTTGGTGTGGTGGTCGGCCGCGATGCTTGAGCGTCACGTGGGCCTGACCTATGTGGGGGAGCGGTAAATGGACGCAGGGGAAACCATACTGTTAGAGGTGAAACGCATCAGGATGGTGCTGCTCATCATGCTGGGTCTGCTGCTCCTGCTGGCCGCGATGCTGTTTGACCTTCAGGTATCCCGACGGCCTGAGTTTGAGGCAAGCCTGCACAAGCAAAGTGTAAGGCGGATCCGGCTTCCGGCCCCGCGTGGGCGGATTTTTGACCGGAATCAGGTGTGCCTGGCTGATAACCAGCCCTGCTACTGCCTGGCCTTCAATCTGGAAGATCTGCGCCAGCCGGGACGCTGGAAAAACACCGTGACAGAGGTGCAGCGCCGGATCGGGGAGCTGAAGGGGCTGATGGGGCGGAAAGCCATCATCACCGAGGAGGATATCTGGACCCATATCCGGCGCCGGCTCCCGCTGCCGCTGGTGGCCTGGCGGAGCCTCGATCCCGCCGCCTTGGCGCGACTGGCGGAGTCATCGGTGGATATGAAGGGGGTCGATATTTATGTGGAGCCCAACCGGGTGTATCCGAAGGGGGAATCGGCCGCCCATTTGCTGGGATATGTGGGGAAAACGGACTTTTCCGCCGCGGATATGGATGGCTTCCAATATTATCTTCCCGAAATGGATGGAAAAATGGGTCTCGAGCGTCAGTTCAATAAAATGATGCTGGGGGAACCCGGGGAGCAATTGGTGCGCATTGATGCCTCTGGCCTGAAACGTGCGGAGCGGACGGATAAGGTCGCCGCCCCGGGGGCCAATCTGATTCTGGCGATTGATTCCCGGATTCAGGGCCTGGCGGAAGCGGCGATTCGGGATGTCCCCGGGGCGGTCGTAGTGTTGGATCCCTCGAATGGGGATGTACTGGCGTTGGCCAGCTCTCCGTCATTTAACCCCAACCAGCTGATGCCGGTCTTCCCGAAGGCGCTCTGGGAGCAGCTCAATAACGATCCGGCCAAGCCCATGCTGAATAAGGCGGTGGCAGAAGTGTATGCCCCCGGCAGCATATTCAAGCCGGTAACAGCCCTGGCGGCCTTGAATAGCGAGTCCGTCTCGGCGGCAACCACCGTGACCTGTCCGGGTTACTTTATGGTCGGGAATAAGGCTATGAAATGCTGGAATCCCAATGGACACGGGGTGGTTGATCTGAGGCGGGGGATTGAACAGTCCTGTAACACCTATTTCATCACCATTGGCCTGAAATGCGGGAATGAGGCGATCTCCGACCTGGCAAAATTGTTCGGTTTGGGTGAGAAGACGGGAATCGAGCTCGATCGGGAGGCGGCCGGGATTGTGCCGACCCCGGAATGGAAACAGAAATACTGGCACGATGACTGGCGGAATGGCGATACCTGTAATTTCTCGATCGGACAGGGCGCGCTCGCGGTGACCCCGTTGCAGATGGCGGTGGTGGCCGCCACCCTGGCCAATGGCGGGGATGTGTTCCGGCCACGGCTGGTATTGGGCCTGACCGATGTGGCGGGGAATACCTTGACCAATTATCCGGTGACCCAGGTGCGGCATCTGCCCATTGCCCCTGAGACCATGCAACTGGTGCGGAGAGGCATGCATGATGTCGTGATGGCTCCCACCGGGACCGGGAAGCGGGCCAGCATCCCGGGCATTGAGATGGCGGGCAAGACGGGGACTGCGGAGTACGGGGAGAAAGAAGACCGGAAGAAGCACGGGTGGATGATTTTGTTTGCCCCCTATGACAAGCCGCGTTATGCCGTGGCCATGGTGGTGGATGATGCCGTGTCGGGCGGGTTTACGGTGGGGCCACGTCTGCATGACCTCATGATGGGGATATTCAAGGTGTCTGAAGGTTCAGGGGAGGGGGAGGGATGAGTGCGCTGGCCTCACACCTTAAACTGCTGCGCCGCATGAACTGGGTCATGCTCCTGATGATTATCGGGTTGATCTCGGTGGGAGTCTGCTTCATCTATAGTGCCACCCTGATGCGTGAGGATGCCACTGTGGATTTGTATGCCAAACAGATCAAATGGGCCTTGGCGGGGCTGGTGTGTTATTTTGGCACCACGCTGTTCGACTACCGCCGGTTACGGGATGTCTCGTGGCTTTTTTATATCGTGGCGGTAGTGCTGCTGGTGGCGGTGCTCTTTTTCGGGACTCGCATCTATGGGGCCCGGCGCTGGCTGATGTTTATGGGGGTGGGGGTGCAGCCGTCCGAGATCGGCAAGTTAGCGGTGATCACGCTGAGCGCCTGCCTGCTGAGTCCGGCGGCGGAGAAGTTTGCCCGGCTTCCCCCTCTGTGGCGGCTGTTCCTGCTGGCGGGAATTCCCATGGCGCTGGTCATGAAAGAGCCTGACCTGGGAAGCGCCCTGGTCTATCTGCCGGTGCTGGTGGCGATGATGTTTGTCGCGGGGACCCGCATCAAACCGCTGGTGGTCATGGGGGTGAGCGGCGTGGTGGCGGTGCTGTTGGTGCTGGCCGCGGTGGCGTTGCCCGAAAAGATGGGAATGTCGCCGGAGCATCAGGAGCAGTTCTTCAATGCCATCCGGCTGAGCGACTATCAGCGTGACCGGATTGAGGTGTTTCTTCAGCCCGGTAAGGACCCGATGGGGAGCGGATGGAATAAACGCCAGTCGGAAATTGCTGTGGGGTCGGGTGGCCTCACGGGTAAAGGGTTTTTGGGGGGAACGCAGAATATCCTCGGGTTCCTGCCGCGTACGGTGGCGCCCACGGATTTTATTTTTTCCGTGATTACGGAGGAGCTGGGGTTTATAGGGGCACTGGGAGTGCTGACGCTGTATGGAGGACTGGTGCTCTGCGGCTTATACGCGGCCATGGTGGCGCGTGATAAGATGGGGCGGGTATTGTGTGTGGGGATTGTCATGATGGTGTTCACCCATGCATTTATTAATATGGCGATGACGATCGGGGTGCTGCCGGTGGTGGGGATCCCCCTGCCGCTGGTCAGCTACGGTGGAACATTTATGGTGATTACGCTGTTTGCTTTAGGTTTGATACAAAGTGTGTATGTGCGGCGGCCGGGAACGTGACCGTTGTCAGGAAAGGATGTGTGGGATGTTTGGATTTAAGTTTGGAAGAAAGAGTTTTAAGCGCGAAATTGTGATTAATGCCGAGAGTCTTGAGACCCGCGTGGCGGTGCTTGAGAACGGGAAACTGGAGGAGTTCCAGGTGGAGCACCCCAGCGAGGAGCGCATTGTGGGCGGGATCTACAAGGGGGTGATCAAAAACCTTGAAGACGGCCTGCAGGCCGCCTTTGTGGACATTGGTCTCAAGAAAAATGCCTTCCTGCATTATTGGGACATGATCCCCGAGGATGCCGCCCGGTTGGAGGCGGCGGAAGACATTACGATCCGCAACATGACCAAGAAAAAGCGGCACACGAGCGCGGAAATCGCGCGCATGTTCCCGATCGGGTCGGAAATTGTGGTTCAAGTCACCAAGGGGCCGATCAGTACCAAGGGCCCGCGCGTGACGGCCAATCTGAGCATTCCGGGCCGGTATCTGGTGATGCTGCCCGGGAGCAACCTGAAGGGGGTCTCGCGGAAGATTGAGGATGAAAAAGAGCGGCTGCGCCTGAAAAAGGTGCTGGCCCGCCTGCCCTCGCCGGAGGGGGTCGGGATGATTATCCGTACCGCGGGCATGGGCGCCCAGCAGCGTAGTTTTGTCCGCGACATGCGGGCGATGGTGGATGTGTGGGGAGAGATCAGCCGCGGCATCAAGGAGACGCCTGCGCCTTGCTGCCTGTACGAAGAACTGGATCTGGTGGAGCGCGTGGTGCGTGATTGGTTGACGGAGGACATTGACCGCATTGTGGTGGATGATCCGGTCAAGGTGGAGAAGATCAAGGATCTGGCTTCGAAGATCTCGCGTCGCGTCCGGTCCCGTATCCAGCAGTACGAGGGGGCGGCCCCGATTTTCGACCACTTCAACATTGAACGCCAGCTGGAGAACGCCTTTGCCCGCAAGGTGATGCTGAAGTCCGGCGGTTACATTATCTTTGAGGAAACCGAGGCCTTGATCTCGGTGGACGTGAATACCGGCCGGCACAAGGGGGCCCAGACGCAGGAGGATGTGATCTTTGAGGTCAATACCGAGGCGGCCGAGGAAGTGGCCCGTCAGCTCCGGCTGCGCAATGTCGGCGGGTTGATTGTGGTCGACTTCATCGACATGAAGCAGAAAAAGAACCGGAATGCCGTGTACAAGACGATCAAGGACGCCCTGCACCGCGATAAGGCCAAAACCAATGTCCTGCAGATTTCGCATCTCGGCTTGCTCGAGATGACGCGGCAACGCGTGGATGAAGGCGTCCTCTCCTCGATGTTTGTGGATTGCCCCTACTGCAAGGGGAAGGGAAGCGTCAAGTCCCCGCTCTCCATGAGTGTGGAGATCCAGCGGCAGATCGTGGCGCTGATGCGCCGGTTCAAGGATGCCGGGCAGAACCGGAAGCTGCAGATTGTGGTCCATCCCACAGTGCTGGAACGGCTCCGCAAGGAGGATGAGGCGATCCTCATGAATCTGGAAAGCAAGTTTGCGGGCTATTTGAGCTTCCGGGCAGATCCCGGACGGCATGTGGAGGATTTCGATATCCGGAATGCGGAAAGTGGCGAAATGTACTTCACCACCATTACCCGGCCCGTCGAGGTGAGGCCTGGTTAATGACGAAGGGCGACGCCGGCTAAAATCTAAAAAATTAAAAAAGAAAATTATCCTGTTGACAGAAATCCGGCTTATGGTAGCGTCTGCGGTCTGTTTTTGGGTGAATGAGTCCATAAGTTGAACGTGAATAACGTGGCAGGGAGCGAATTTCCCGTTGTCGGATTTGATGAAGGCAACAGGAAGTCGTCTTTTTGTGTTTGTTGGAAGCTAAAAGGGAATAATCGCGAGGCCCCCGTAGCTCAGTTGGTAGAGCACGTCCTTGGTAAGGACGAGGTCAGCGGTTCGATCCCGCTCGTGGGCTCCATGATTTTAGTATGACCGGATTGGCTGGTCAAAGTGGAACTGAAAAAGAGAATAAATTAGGAGTACGACTATGGCGAAAGAAACATTTAGCAGAACCAAGCCGCATGTGAATGTAGGTACGATCGGGCACGTTGACCATGGCAAGACCACACTGACGGCGGCCCTTACTTATGTGCAGTCCCTGCGCGGGCTGAGCACGTATATCAAGTATGACCAGGTTGCCAAGGCCTCGGAATCCCAGGGTCGTCGCGATCCCACCAAAATTTTGACCATTGCCACCTCGCACGTCGAGTACAGTTCTGACGCCCGGCATTATGCCCACGTCGACTGTCCGGGGCATGCGGACTATGTCAAGAACATGATCACGGGTGCGGCGCAGATGGATGGCGCCATCCTGGTGGTCAGCGCGTCGGACGGTCCGATGCCTCAGACCCGCGAGCACATCTTGCTTGCCCGTCAGGTCGGTGTGCCGAAAGTGGTCGTGTTCCTGAACAAGGTGGACACGGTGGATGATCCCGAGCTGTTGGACCTTGTCGAGCTCGAGATTCGCGAATTGCTGAGCAAGTACGACTATCCCGGTGACGATACCCCGATTATCCGCGGGAGCGCCCTGGGGGCCATCAAGGCGACCACCGCCGATGATCCCGGTTGCAATTGCATCAAGGAATTGATCAATGCGCTGGATACCTTCATTCCGGAACCCGTCCGCGTCATCGATCAGGCGTTTCTGCTTTCAATTGAAGATGTGTTCTCCATCGAAGGTCGTGGCACCGTGGTGACCGGCCGTATCGAGCGCGGGATCATCAAGGTGGGTGAAGACGTCGAGATCGTCGGGCTGAAGCCGACGGTGAAGACGACCGTCACCGGTGTGGAGATGTTCCGCAAGCTGTTGGATCAGGGCCAGGCGGGCGATAACGTCGGTTGCCTGCTCCGCAGCACCAAGAAGGAAGATGTCGAACGCGGCCAGGTGTTGGCGAAGCCGGGTTCCATCACTCCTCATACGACCTTCAAGTGCGAAGTGTATGTGCTGAGCAAGGAAGAAGGGGGTCGTCATACGCCGTTCTTCAAGGGCTATCGCCCTCAGTTCTACTTCCGCACAACGGATGTAACGGGCGACATTACCCTGCCTGACGGCGTGGAAATGGTGATGCCG
Organism: bacterium; assembly: GCA_037128595.1. NCBI lineage: Bacteria > bacterium. The sequence goes on along the minus strand of JBAXWB010000008.1, from coordinate 59,576 downwards.
GGTGATAATATCAGCATGACGGTGACGTTGATTGCGCCGATCGCCATGGAGAAATCCATGCGCTTCGCTATCCGCGAGGGTGGGCGTACGGTGGGTGCCGGTACCGTGTCTGAAATTCTGCAATAATTAATCGTCCGGCTGCGGTCGGACAATGGTGGCCGGGCGGTTCGCCGCCCGTGCCCATAAGGATGGTTTGAAATGCCGAGGGAACTGGTCACTCTCGCTTGCACCGAGTGCAAGCGGCGGAATTATACCACTACGAAGAACAAGCGGCTTACTCCGGATCGTATGGAGATTAAGAAGTATTGTCGTTTCGAGAAGAAACATACGGTGCATAAGGAGACCCGTTAAGGGTTAGCCTGATACAGGCCAGTAGCTCAATTGGCAGAGCGCCGGTCTCCAAAACCGGAGGTTGGGGGTTCGATGCCCTCCTGGCCTGCCAAATCAGCGCGGAGTAATCTTGTGAGCAAAATAGCCGACAGCTTTCAGAAGACGAAGTTCTTTCTTGCCGACGTGAAGAATGAGCTGCGTAAATCCACGTGGCCGACGCGCGGGGAATTGATCGAGTCCACGGTGGTGGTGATCTTGTCGGTGGTATTGTTTGCCGTGTTCGTGGGTCTTTGCGACGTGGTCCTGAGGCAGGCGATCGGCCTGCTGGCGCGTCACTAACTTATAGCAAGTCCGGGGTTTTCATGAGTGAAAAACAATGGTTTGTTCTGCATACGTTGACTGGCCAGGAGGCGAAGGTCAAGGAAAGCATTGAGCGCCGCCTGGACAAGGAAGAGATGCGCGGCTATGTGGATCAGGTGCTGATCCCCACGGAAAAAGTGTCTGAGACCAAAAAAGGGGTCAAAAGCGTCATTACCCGGAAGTTCTTTCCCGGTTATGTGCTCGTGAGCATGTCGCTCTACGGGGATGACCGCAAGGTGATCGAGACCGTTTGGTACTTTATCCGGGAAACCCCCGGGGTGATCGGGTTTGTGGGTGGAGATCGGCCGGCGCCTCTACGGCCGGATGAAGTGGAGCGGTTGCTGTTCCAGGTGGAAGAGAAAAAAGAGAAGGTCAAGCCGAAAGTGATCTATGACATCGGTGAAACGGTCAAGATTACGGATGGCCCCTTCATGAATTTCACAGGGACGGTGGATGAAGTGGATGCGGATCGCGGGAAGCTTAAGGTGTCGGTTGCGATTTTTGGTCGCACGGCTCCCGTGGAACTGGAGTACTGGCAGGTTGAACGGCAGTAAGCCAACGGATTGGCGGGAAACCCGCGGATCAGATGTCGAGGAAAAGATATGGCAAAGAAAGTAACAGGAAAAATCAAGCTGCAGATTCCCGCCGGGCAGGCGAATCCGGCACCCCCAGTTGGGCCGGCACTCGGCCAGCACGGGGTGAATATCATGCAGTTTTGCAAAGAATTTAACGCGGCCACGCAGAATAGCGCGGGCTTGGTGATTCCGGTAATTATTACCGTGTACCAGGATCGCTCGTTCACGTTTATCACGAAGAGCCCGCCCGCCTCATCTTTGTTGAAACGGTCTGCGGGATTGGCCAAGGGTTCAGCCCAACCGAACCGCGATAAAGTTGGCAAGGTGACGCCCCAGCAGGTGCTGGAAATTGCGCGCCAGAAGATGAACGATCTGAATGCGACAGACGAAAACCACGCCGCCCGCATGATTGAGGGGACGGCTCGCAGCATGGGAATCGAGGTAATTCGTTAGCCATGGCGACGCACGGTAAAAAATATCGTAAGGTAGCCGAAAAGACCGAAGACAAGGTTTACTCCGTGTCCGAGGCAATCGACTTTCTGAAGGCAAATAAAATTGCCAAATTTGATGAAACCGCCGAACTCGCGATTCGGCTTGGTGTTGACACCAAGAAGACGGATCAGACCGTCCGTGGCACCGTGGCACTCCCGCATGGGACCGGTAAAACTGTCCGTGTGGCCGTTTTTGCGGCAGGGGCGGCAGCGGATGCGGCCCGGGCCGCCGGTGCTGAATTCGTCGGTAACGAGGATCTGATTGAAAAGGTCAAGGGCGGTTGGGTGGATTTCGATATCGCCATTGCCACGCCGGAAGCCATGAAGGAAGTCCGCAAACTCGGTAAAGTGTTGGGCCCCCGCGGTCTGATGCCAAATCCGAAAACGGGCACGGTTTCGGATGATACCGCCTTTGCGGTCCGCGAGAGCAAGGCGGGTCGCGTGGAGTATCGGATGGACCGGAACGGCAACGTGCAGGTCCCCTTCGGGAAACTGTCATTTGAGGCCGTTAAGCTTCAGGACAATGTCAATGCGGTGATCGCGGCGATTGCGTCAGCACGCCCGGCGGCCGCCAAGGGTGTCTTTATTAAACGGTGTACGCTCAGTTCCACGATGGGGGTTGGCCTCCGCGTAGACGTGCGTGAGTAACGAAAAGGTTGGGTTCAATGAGACCAGAAAAACAATCAATTCTAGGGGAATTAACTTCCCAGGTGAACGATTCAACCTTTGTCTTTGTTGCGGAATACCGCGGCATGAAGGTGGAACAGTTCTCGGACCTTCGCCGGAAACTCGGTAAAACGGGCGCGCGCATGCAGGTTGTGAAGAACCGGTTTCTGCGCCTGATTACGAAGGACAAAGGGTGGCAGGATCTGGATACGTCGCTGAAGGGCCAGTCGGCCATCGTGACGGGCACGGATCCGGTTCAGGCGGCCAAGACGATCAAGCAGTTCTGCACGGCGTGCGGGATGCCGGTGGTCAAGGCGGGCGTCATGGGGAATGTTATTTTGACATCCTCTCAGATTGATGCCTTGGCTGAACTGCCGCCTCGCGAGGTGCTGTTGAGTCAGTTGGTGGGTACAGTGGCGGCTCCGCTCACGCGTCTGGTTGGCGTGTTGAAGCAAAAGGTGTCCACCATCGTATACGTATTGAAGGCGGTTGAGGACAAAAAGAACGCAACGAAGTGACGTTTGAGTGTAGTTGATTAGCAAGGGAGATATACCATGTCTGAAGAAATCAAGTTAGATGCGAAAATGGAAGAAATTGTCAAAGCAGTTGAAAACATGACCGTTCTGGAGCTCTCGCAGCTCGTTAAGGGTCTGGAACAACGCCTGGGTGTGACGGCGTCAGCCCCGATGGGAATGATGGCGGCAGCTCCTGCGGGCGCTCCGGCGGCAGCGGCAGCGGAGAAGACGGAATTCAATGTGATCCTGGCCGCGGCCGGTAGCAACAAGATTGGCGTCATCAAGGAAATCCGTGGCATCACCGGGCTCGGCCTGAAGGAATCCAAGGATCTGGTCGAAGGCGCACCGAAGACCGTCAAGGAAGGCATTTCCAAGGACGAGGCCGCCAAGATCAAGGAAGCCTTGGAGAAGGCTGGCGCGACCGTCGAAGTCAAGTAACCTGATTTCTGGGTGGTGTGTTACGACGGGCGGTCGTGTGACCGCGGTGTTGGTGTGCTGGAAACCCGGTGCAACAGGTGCTGGCTATGGTTGAGAGAACGAACTTTGGAAAACTGGTTGAGGTAATCGAGCCGCCTAATCTGATCGAAATTCAGACGGCGTCGTATAAGGATTTCCTTCAACTTGACATTGCCCCTGGCGCACGTAAGCCCATGGGGCTGCAGGTGGTATTCAAGGAAGTCTTTCCCATTGAAAGTTATGATGGGCGTTACGCACTCGATTTCGTGAAGTATGAGTTTTCCTTACCCAAGGCCGACCCCTACGAAACGTTACGCGAGGGTCAGACTTTCGCGGGGACGCTGCATGTCACGTTCCGGTTGAAGGATGGCGAGGAAATCCGCGAAGAGACCGTTTATATGGGCGAAATCCCGCTTATGACTAAGCAGGGAGCGTTCGTTATCAACGGGGCCGAGCGGGTGATCGTCAGCCAGTTGCATCGTTCTCCAGGCATCTGTTTTGAGCAGTCGGTTCACTCCAGTGGCAACATGCTGTACTCCTTCCGCATCATCCCGGATCGCGGGTCATGGGTTGAAGTACAGTTTGATGCTTCCGATCTGCTGTGGATCTATATGGATCGACGGCATCGCCGCAGGAAGTTCCTGGCGGTGACATTCTTGCGGGCGTTGGGCTATGGATCGGATGACGATCTGTTGTCACTGTTCTACACCTTCCGCAAGCTGAAGATGAGCGAAACCAGTACTGCTGAAAAACTGGTGAACCTGGTCTTCCGCGAAGATGTGATCGATGTCGACTCCCAGACGGTTCTGGCACGGCGCTATGAGCCTCTGTCTGAAAATGTTCTGGCCCAGATGAAGGCCGCCGGTTTCAAGGATGTGGATGTCGTTGACGTCTCTTGGGATTCCGGAATCATGCTGAAGAGCATTAAGGAAGATCCGACGCATTCAATGGATGACGCCCTGAAGGACATCTATTTGCGTTTGCGCCCCGGCGACCCTGCGACGGTCTCGAATGCCCGTCAGTTGCTGAAGCGGTTGTTCTTCGACGTCCGGCGCTATGATCTCGGCCGCGTGGGCCGTTACAAGATCAATCAGAAATTGGATGGCGAAATCAATGACGCCATCGGCCTGATTGATACCATCATGGCGCGCAAGGATGCCAAGGAGAAGGATGCCTTTATCACCGTCACCGATGAAGAGCGCCTGCGCACCTTGAATCCTGATGGCAGCGACTTGATCGCGGCGATCCGTTATTTGATCAGTATCCGGAATGGGCAAGGGATGGTGGATGATATTGATCATCTGGGAAGCCGTCGGTTGCGCACCATCGGGGAATTGATCGAGAATCAGTGCCGTGTGGGCCTGGCCCGTGCGGAGCGGTTGGTTCGTGAGCGCATGACGTTATTTGATCCCAATACCGGGACCTTGACGCCTCAGCGGCTGGTCAATCCCAAAACCCTGTCGGCGGTGGTCAAGGATTTCTTTGGACGGAGCCAGTTGAGCCAGTTCATGGATCAGACCAATCCGCTGTCGGAACTCGCCCATAAGCGGCGGTTAAGCGCCTTGGGCCCGGGCGGGTTGAGCCGTGAGCGTGCCGGATTTGAAGTCCGCGACGTTCATAGCAGTCATTATGGTCGTATCTGCCCGATTGAAACCCCTGAAGGTCCGAATATCGGTTTGATTTCGTCTCTGGGTATTTACGCCCGGATCAATGAATACGGCTTTATCGAGACGCCCTACCGCAAGGTAAATAACGGAACCGTGTCTGATGAAGTGGAGTATCTTAGCGCCGATCGCGAGGAGAAATTCATCATTGCCCAGGCCAACACGCCGTTGGATGCAAAGAGCCGGATGTCCCGCGAGGCGATTGCCGTTCGTCACCGGGGTGAATTCCTTGAAGTGCCTAAAGAAAAAGTCGACTTCATGGACGTCTCGCCTAAGCAGGTCGTTTCTGTGGCGGCTGGCTTGATTCCCTTTTTGGAACACGATGATGCCAACCGGGCCTTGATGGGCTCGAACATGATGCGGCAGGCCGTGCCTCTGATGGAAACAGAGCGTCCGTTCGTGGCGACTGGATTGGAAAATCGTATTGCCCGTGACTCGGGGGTGCTCGCATTGGCTGAAGAGCCGGGCGTGGTGACCTACGTGTCCGCGAATAAAATCGTGGTCACGAGCGACAAGGCCGCCAAGAAAAAGGATGCGGATCGCACCTATGTCCTGAATAAGTTCATGCGCTCCAATGCCGGAACCTGTGTCAACCAGAGGCCTGTGGTCAGCGTCGGGCAGAAGGTCCGGATGGGCGATGTCCTGGCGGATGGTCCTGCAACCCGTGACGGTGAGTTGTCGATTGGCCGGAATGTGCTGGTCGGGTTTATGCCCTGGAGCGGTTACAACTTCGAAGATGCCATTCTGATCAGCGAGCGAGTCGTCCGCGAGGACGTGTTCACCTCGGTTCACATTCAGGAGTTTGAGGTGGGCGCCCGGGATACCAAGCTGGGTCCTGAGGAAATCACCCGGGATATTCCCAACGTCGGCGAAGAAGCCTTGCGCAATCTCGGCCCTGACGGGGTCATCCGCATCGGTGCGGAAGTGAAGCCGGATGACATTCTGGTGGGCAAGATCACGCCCAAGAGTGAAACCGAGCTGGCGCCGGAAGAGCGATTGCTCCGGGCCATCTTCGGCGAAAAGGCCGCTGATGTGAGGGATACCTCCCTGACGGTTCCGAGCGGTACCTACGGGATCGTGATGGATGTCAAGGTGTCTGCTCATAAGGATATCGCCCGCGAGAAGATGACGCCGACCGAACGCAAGCGTCAGGCCAAAAATGTGACGCAGGAGCAGGCGGGGAAGAAACAGGAACTGATTGATCAGTTAACTGAAGCCCTCAGCAACATTCTCCTGGGAGAAAAGATTCCGCTGGATGTGCTGAATATTGATTCAGGCGAAATCATTATCCCGGCGAACCGCAAAATCACCAAAACATTGCTCCGGAAACTGGCTAACGAAAGTGCTCACATCGCGATCGAAAGTAGCCCGATCCAGATCAAAATTCAGGAAATCATCGCCGAGCATCAGCAGAAATTTGTCGAGCTTGAACATGAGTTCGAGAACGCCATTGACCGGCTGGAGAGCGGGGACGAGGTTGACCAGGGGATTATCAAGCAAGTCCGGGTGTATATCGCGAGCAAGAAGAAATTGTCCGTAGGTGACAAGATGGCCGGACGCCATGGTAACAAGGGCGTGGTCGCCAGGATCCTGCCTGAGGCGGATATGCCTTTCCTGCCGGATGGAACGCCGGTGGATATCGTGCTGAACCCGCTGGGTGTGCCGTCTCGTATGAACGTCGGACAGGTGCTGGAAACCCATCTGGGGTGGGCCTGCAAGATTCTCGGGCTCTATGCGAGCACCCCGGTCTTCGATGGTATTTCCGAGAAACGTATTCATGATTTGATGGATGAGGCGAAGCTTCCGTCGGATGGTAAGACGCAACTGTTTGATGGGCGAACGGGCGAACCGTTTGATCAGCGGGTGGTTGTGGGTTATATCTACATGCTGAAGTTGCATCATTTGGTGAGCGACAAGATTCATGCCCGTGCCGTGGGTCCCTATTCCCTTGTGACTCAGCAGCCGCTGGGTGGTAAGGCGCAATACGGTGGCCAGCGTCTCGGTGAAATGGAAGTGTGGGCGCTGGAAGCTTATGGAGCCGCTTATGCTCTGCAGGAATTGTTGACCGTCAAGAGTGATGATACCACCGGACGGACACGAATTTACGAATCTATCGTAAAAGGTGAGAATGTACTTGAGGCGGACCGCCCTGAGTCGTTCAACGTCTTGATCAATGAGCTGAGAGCTATTGGTTTGGATGTGCGGGCTGAAGCGAAGGAAAAACGAGTTTAACGGAGGCGGCGGCAACGCTGAGTCACCTATGTCGGAACGTACCTTTACAAATTCTGCCGCCCGTGAGCGGCTTGGAATGCCCCTGATGGAGGGGTTTGATTCCGTGAATATCTCCCTGGCCTCGCCGGACACAATCCGGGCGTGGAGCCATGGTGAGGTTAAAAATCCCGAGACGATCAATTACCGGACCTATAAGCCGGAAAAGGGCGGCTTGTTCTGCGAACGGATTTTCGGACCCACCCGGGACTGGGAATGCAGTTGCGGAAAGTACAAGCGCATCAAGCACAAGGGCGTGATCTGCGACCGTTGCGGCGTTGAAATCACCCAGTCGCGGGTGCGTCGTGAACGCATGGGTCATATTGATCTGGCGGTGCCGGTTTCGCATATCTGGTTTTTCAAGTGCACTCCCAGCCGCCTTGGGCTGGTGCTGGACATGACCGCGCGTGCGCTTGAGCGGATCCTGTATTATGAAGATTACGTGGTGATTGAGCCGGGGGATACCCCGCTTCAGGAAAAACAGCTTCTGAGCGAGATGGAATACCGGGAGGCTCAGGATAAATATAGCGATGCCTTCGTCGCTAAAATCGGCGCCGAAGCGGTACGTGATCTAATGAAAAAATTAGATCTCGAAAAGGCGATGGTTGAGCTGGATGCGCAAATGGAAACCACGCGCAGCAAGCAGATCCGCAAAAAGATTTCCAAGCGGATGAAGGTGCTTGAGGGCTTTTTGACCAGTAACGCCCGTCCGGAATGGATGATTTTCGAGGTGTTGCCCGTGATCCCGCCGGACTTGCGGCCTTTGGTGCCTCTGGAGGGCGGGCGCTTTGCCACCTCTGATCTCAATGATCTTTACCGGCGCGTCATCAACCGGAATAACCGGTTGAAAAACCTGCTGCAACTCAAGACGCCTGATGTCATCATCCGGAACGAAAAGCGGATGTTGCAGGAAGCCGTCGATGCGGTGATCGATAACGGCCGGCATGGTCGTGCGGTCACCGGTGCCGGCAATCGGCCGCTGAAATCCCTGAGCGATATGCTGAAGGGTAAAGGGGGCCGGTTCCGTCAGAATCTGCTGGGGAAACGTGTGGATTATTCCGGACGGTCAGTGATTGTGGTCGGACCGGAACTTAAGCTGCATCAGTGCGGGCTGCCCAAAAAGATGGCCTTGGTGCTGTTTGAGCCTTTTATCATCCGGCGTTTGAAGGAGATGGGGGTTGCGCATACCGTCCGTTCCGCTAAAAAACTGATTGATAAACAGTCCGATGAGGTCTGGGCGATCCTTGAGGAGATTACGCGTGACAAGACTGTCATGCTGAATCGTGCCCCCACCTTGCATCGCTTGAGCATTCAGTCATTCGAGCCTACCCTGGTTGAAGGGGAGGCCATTCAGGTCCATCCGCTGGTGTGTACGGCTTATAATGCTGACTTTGACGGTGACCAGATGGCGGTGCACGTGCCGTTGTCCATCGAGGCTCAGATTGAGTCCCGGTTGCTGATGCTGTCGCCCCATAACGTCTTTTCACCCTCCAGTGGCCGTCCCGTGATGACGCCCACCCAGGATATCGCACTGGGAATCTATTATCTGACGTCCTCCGCACAGAAGGACCGGATTAAAGAGGTCCGCCGGAAAAAAGAAGGCAAGGCTCAGGAGCAGGAACGCCTCCCCATCTTTTCCGAGGCCAGTGAAGTCCGGTTGGCTTATGATGATGGAGCTTTGAAGATTCATCACCGGATTCGTTTCCAAAACCCGGATCTCAAACGGACAACCGTGTTTGGTGACACCAATTCCAAGATGTTGGTAACCACCGTGGGACGCGTGTTTTTCAACGAGATTCTGCCTGACACCCTCGGATTTGTGAATCGCTGCTGCGACAAATCATTCCTGGGTAAATTGATCTGGCACTGCTACCGCCAGAGCGGTAACGCGGTGACCGTGCGTGTGCTTGACAGCCTGAAGAACATCGGGTTTGAGCATGCGACCCTGGCCGGGATTTCCATCGGTCTGTCGGACATGATTATTCCGTCTGAAAAAGAAGAAATCATTGCCAAGGCTCACAAGTCGGTGGCTGAAGTTGAGAGCCAGTACCGTCGCGGTATCATCACTGACGGGGAACGATACAACAAGATTGTTGATATTTGGACCCAGGCCACGGACGAGACCTCTAACGCCATGTATCGTGCCATTGAGGAAAACGGGGATAGCGATGAAGCCAATCCGATTTTCATGATGGTAGACTCCAAGGCTCGTGGTAGTCGCCAGCAGATCCGGCAGTTGGCGGGTATGCGCGGTTTGATGGCCAAGCCGTCAGGTGAAATTATTGAGCGTCCCATTGTGTCGAATTTCCGGGAAGGCTTGAGCGTTCTGGAATATTTCATCAGTACGCACGGTGCACGTAAGGGGTTGGCGGATACCGCCCTTAAAACCGCTGACGCTGGGTATTTGACCCGTAAGTTGGTGGATGTGGCCCAGGACGTGAGAATCATCGAGCAGGATTGCAATACCCTGAACGGGATTGAAGTCAAGGCGATCGGCGAGGGCGACGAAAACGTCGTGTCTCTGGCGGATCGGCTGAAAGGGCGTACCGCTCTGAATGACATCGTCCACCCGGTAACCCGTGAGGTGATTGTTCCGGCGGGCGGGCTGATTGATGAAGTCGTGGCCGAAGTGATCATGAACGCCGATATCGAGAAAGTCCGTATTCGCAGTGTTCTGACCTGTGAATCCAAGCGCGGCATCTGTGCCAAATGTTATGGACGGGATTTGTCGAATGGCAGCCCTGTGGAAATCGGTACGGCCGTGGGCATCATTGCCGCCCAGTCGATCGGTGAGCCCGGCACGCAGTTAACCATGCGTACGTTCCATATTGGTGGTACCGCCAGCGCGGTATTCAAGCAGCCGCATGTGATCGCGAAGCATGACGGGACGATTCAATACACGAACATGCGTACGGTCGTGAATGATCAGGGAAGCTTTGTTGTCCTCAATAAAAACGGATCGGTGGGCGTATTTGATGACACCGGTCGTGAGGTGGAACGCCACTCGATCGCAATCGGGGCGCTCATTTCAGTGGCCGACGGCGGTCACGTCAAAAAGACGCAGAGCTTCATCGAGTGGGATCCGTACAGTGTGCCGATTCTGGCGGAAAAGCCCGGTGTGGTGCATTTCCAGGGCTTTATTGAGAACGTGACCGTCAAAAAGGATGTCGATCAGTCGACCGGTTTGATGGGGACCGTGGTTCTGGAGCACAAGGAAGATCTGCATCCGCAGATCGTGGTCTCCCATGGCAACAATGAGCCGGCCTCCATTTACAATATTCCCGCGGGCGCTCACGTCATGATCAAGGACGGTAAGAAAGTCGCCGCCGGTGAGGTCCTAGCTAAAACTCCTCGCAAGGAGTCGAAGACGAAGGATATTACAGGCGGGTTGCCCCGTGTGGCGGAATTGTTCGAAGCCCGGCGCCCGAAAGATGCGGCAGAGATTGCCAAAATTGACGGGATTGTCGATTTCGGCGCCAATCAGCGCGGACGGCGCTGTTTGCTGATCCGTGATTCGGTCACCAATGACGAGGAGCAGCATCTGATTCCGATGGGCAAGCATATCGTCGTCTATAAGGGCGACTACGTGCAGAAGGGCCAGCAGCTGACGGAAGGCCCCATTGTTCCTCAGGAAATTCTCGAGATTTGCGGACCGCAAGAACTTCAGGAGTATCTGGTCAATCAGGTGCAGGAAGTGTATCGGCTGCAGGGCGTTGAAATCAATGACAAGCACATTGAGATCATCGTGCGGCAGATGTTGCGCAAGGTCCGGATTACCGACGCCGGCGATACCGATTTCCTCTGGGGCGAGCAGGTTGAAAAGCAGGCGTTCCAGGAAGTCAATGCCAAGGCATCGGCGGAAGGAAAGCGTGCCGCGGAAGCGTCTCCGGCGCTTCTGGGGATTACCAAGGCGGCTCTGGAAACGGAAAGTTTCATTTCGGCGGCTTCATTCCAGGACACCACCCGGGTGCTCACGGAAGCGGCGACCCTGGGACGTATCGACACATTGTATGGTTTCAAGGAAAATGTAATTATGGGACATTTGATACCGGGCGGGACGGGTTTCCCGATGTTCCGGAATATCAAATTAGTGCCTCTGGCTGAGCCGATTCCGGAAGAGGATCTGCGCCAGGAAAGCGAAGAGTTAAAGAAAGCCAAAGAACTGCTGGGATAAAGCTTGACAGGAATACGGTGCTTCGGGCATCTTTACACGCTTTGCGTTAAAAAGGGATAACGAAATTTATGCCAACGATCAATCAACTTGTGAAATACGGACGTAAACAGGTCCGCTATAAAAGTAAATCTCCCGCGCTGAAGAATTGTCCTCAGCGCCGGGGTGTGTGTCTCTCAGTTAAGACGCAGACGCCCAAAAAGCCGAACTCGGCGCTACGTAAAGTGGCACGTGTTCGCCTGACGAATGGCGAAGAAGTAACGGCTTACATCCCGGGCGAAGGGCACAATTTGCAGGAGCATAGTGTTGTGCTGGTCCGTGGCGGGCGTGTCAAGGACCTGCCCGGTGTCCGGTACCACATTGTTCGTGGGACGTTGGACACATTGGGCGTTGAGGGACGGCACAGGGGCCGTTCTAAATATGGCGTCAAAACACCGAAAAAAGCGTAGGACGGCGCAAGATTATGGGACGAAGACGAAGAGCAGTGCGGCGGACGGTTGATCCGGATCCGAAGTATAACAGCGAGCTGGTCGGCCGGCTTGTCAACCACTTGATGAAGGTGGGCAAAAAATCGGTTTCGGTTAATATTGTGTATGATGCCTTGAAAGTTATTCAGGAAAAACATCCTGATGGCGATCCTTTGGAGATTATCCTCCGGGCTATCAGCAATGTGAGCCCGAAAGTGGAAGTCAAGTCCCGCCGTGTGGGTGGCGCGACGTATCAGGTGCCTGTGGAAGTGTCTCCTGATCGTCAGGGCGCTCTGGCCATGCGCTGGATCATGCAGTACGCCAAGACGCGGAAGGGTGTTCCGATGCGTCGGGCGTTAGCTCAGGAAATTTTGGATGCGTATGCCGAACAGGGCAATGCGATCAAGAAACGCGACGAAACGCATAAGATGGCGCAGGCTAACAAGGCCTTTGCGCATTATCGATGGTAATGATGATTTGATTACAATTCCCGTCGTCTTATCGGGCGACGGGACTTGTTTGTTTGCAGACCACAATGGAAACGGTTTTGGAACAGAATAAAAATAGTGGATCAGCAGGGGAGACCCGCCCGCGTGAAGCGGCGGATCGCCTCCGGCCTCTATCTGCTGTTCGCAATATCGGGGTCATTGCTCACATTGATGCGGGCAAGACCACGACCAGCGAACGGATTCTCTTCTATGCCGGTCGCGTGCACCGCATGGGCGAAGTCCATGACGGGACCGCCGTGATGGATTGGATGCCTCAGGAAAAAGAACGCGGCATCACGATCACCAGTGCCGCGACCATGTGTTTCTGGCGCGATCATCAGATCAATCTGATCGATACTCCCGGACATGTCGATTTTACCGTTGAAGTGGAGCGCTCCCTTCGCGTACTGGATGGCGCGGTAGTGGTGTTCTGCGGCGTGGGCGGGGTGCAGCCCCAATCGGAAACCGTCTGGCATCAGGCTGACCGTTACCATGTTCCGCGCATTGCATTTATCAACAAAATGGATCGCGTCGGCGCGAATTTCGCTTCCGTGGTCGAACAGATCCGGGTCCGGCTCGGGGCCCAACCGGTTCCGATCCAGATTCCCTGGGGAAGTGAAGATAGTTTTACCGGATTGGTCGATCTGGTCACGATGCAGGCCGTTTCGTTTGACGATACCACCTTCGGGTCCACGCTGAAATATCTGCCCATTCCGGAGGAGATTGCGGTGGAAGCGGAACGGGCACGCGCGGCCATGATTGAGGCGTTGGCAGAACATGACGAGCGGGTGCTTGAGGCCTATCTGGAATGCCCGGATGTGCCTGCCTCGATTCTCAAGGCCGGCATACGCCGCGCCACGCTGGCTCAGGCGATCACGCCCGTGTTGTGCGGGTCGTCGTTGCGTAATAAAGGCGTCCAGCATTTGCTTGATGCCGTCGTTGATTTCCTGCCGTCGCCGCTGGATGTTCCCGCGATCCAGGGCGAACATCCCAAAACGCGTGAAGTGGTGACGCGTGAGGCCGACGATTCCGCGCCCCAGAGCGCGCTGGTTTTCAAATTGATGAGTGACCCCTACATGGGCCGTATGGCGTTTGTCCGTGTGTATTCCGGGCAGATTAAGCAGGGGCAGAATGTGTTCAACCCCCGCACCAAGAAGCGTGAACGGGTGATGAAGCTGGTCTTTTTGCATGCGGATGACCGGAAAGATGTGGACGTCATTCATGCCGGTGAGATCGGTGCGATTATCGGCCTGAAGAATGTGACGACCGGGGATACCCTGTGTGTCGAAAATGCGCCGGTGGAACTTGAGCGTATCCGTTTTCCGGAGCCGGTCATCTCGATGGCCATCGAGCCCAAGTCCCAGGCGGATCGCGACAAATTGAATGACGCGTTGAGTGCGCTGGCGGCGGAAGACCCGACCTGTGTGGTCACCAAAGATCCTGACTCAGGTCAAACCCTGCTGAGCGGGATGGGCGAGTTGCACCTTGAGATTTTGAAAGATCGTATGTTCCGGGAATACAAAGTCCAGGCCAACGCCGGACGCCCGATGGTTTCCTATCGTGAGACCATCACCGCCCCGGGGCATGGCCTGCACCAGTTTGATCGCGAAATCGGCGGGCAGCGACAGTTCGGCGAAGTGGTGCTTGATGTCGAGCCGGCGGCGCGGGGTGCGGGTATTGAAATTGAATTTGAAGTGTCTCAGAACCGGATCCCTTCGGCCTTCAGGGCCAGCGTGGAAGAGGGAATCCGTGATGGGCTGACAACAGGTGTCCTTGCCAACTATTCGTTGGTGGATGTAAAGGTGCGAGTGGTGGGCGGAGAGTTCCGCGATCAGGAATCCACGGAAGTGGCGTTCCGGACGGCGGGAGTCATGGCATTGCGGGAGGCGGTTAAAACCGCTAAACCGGCAATTCTGGAGCCTATCATGTCCCTGGAAATTATAGTTCCAGCGGAGCATCTGGGTGATGTGCTGAACGATGTGAGCGCCAGACGCGGCCATGTTCAGAATATGGTTGGGAAAGAAACTGTGCAGGTAATCCATGCGCGGGTTCCGTTGGCGGAACTTTTCGGTTACTCTACTGCGGTCCGGTCATTAACCCGGGGGCGTGCGAGTTACACAATGGAGCCGGCCTGTTTTGATGTGGTGCCGGAGGCGATACAAAAGCAACTTCTGGAACGGTGAGTGAATGATGGAAAAGCAACGAATACGCATACGTTTGAAAGCCTACGACTATCGGGTATTGGATCAGTCCGTATCGGATATTGTGGAGACGGCGAAAAGGACGGGAGCCCGGGTCGTTGGACCGATTCCCATGCCCACGCGCATCGAGAGTTATAGCGTCAACCGAAGTGTTCATGTCGACAAAAAATCGATGGAACAATTTGAAGTTCGCACGCATAAACGGTTGTTGGACATTGTGGAGCCGACGGCAAGAACGGTGGATGAGTTGAAAAAACTCAACATGCCGGCCGGCGTAGATATAACGATCAAGATTTAAGCAGGTAGCCATGCAAGGGATACTCGGAAAAAAAATTGGAATGACACGAGTCTTCGGCTCTGAAGGCCAACAGACTCCTGTTACAGTGATTGAGGTGGGCCCGTGTGTTGTTGTCCAGCGGAAGACAAAAGGCTGCGACGGCTACGATGCGCTCAAGCTCGGGTTTGACGAGGTGAAAGCCTCGCGTGCGAATAAACCCCATAATGGGCAGTTTACAGCTGCGAAAGTGAAGCCGCAACGGTTCCTGCGGGAGTTTCCCGTAATCGCCGGGGATGAGTCGAAGGTGGGCGATACGATTACCGCCGCCATCCTTGAAGGCGCCCTGTATGTGGATGTCGTCGGGGTGACCAAGGGCCGAGGGTTTGCAGGTGTGGTCCGTCGTTTCAAGATGGCGGGTGGACCGATGACCCATGGTGGTCATTCCAAACGTCGTGTCGGTTCGATTGGCTGCCGTTCGTATCCCGGTCGTGTTCATAAGGGCAAGCATATGCCCGGGCACATGGGAAATGTGCGGGTCACCACGCAGAATTTGCAGGTCGTCCAGCTTCGGGCGGGCGAGAATCTGATTCTGGTTAAAGGCGCCGTTCCCGGGCCTTCGGGGGCGATGGTTGAGGTGCGTAAAGCATTGAAAAAGACGAAGGCAGGGCAGGTTAAATGAGCAAGCTTTCAGTCTATGATATGAAGGGATCCTCGTTGGCGAAGGTTGACTTCCCCGACGCGTTGCTGACGACCAAGGGGCAACAGGCGGTCCATGATGTGGTGATCGCGTATCAGGCCGGTATCCGTGCCGGTACCGCGAATACGCTCGGTAAGGGTGACGTTGCGGGTAGCAACAAGAAGCCCTGGAAGCAAAAGGGAACCGGACGTGCCCGTGCAGGGTATCGTCAGTCGCCGGTGTGGCGTGGTGGTGGCGTGGCGCATGGCCCGCATCCCCGGAGCTATGCCAAGAAGGTACCCGTCAAGGTGGCGCGTCTGGCATTCCGCCGGGCGTTCAGTGATCTCGTGCGCGAAGATCGCGTCCGGGTGCTGGATCAGCTGACGTTCGCAGAGCCGAAAACCAAGATAGCTTCAGGTTTGCTGAAATCCCTTGGTCTGACAAAAGGCGCGCTGGTGGTCGTTGATGTAATGGACAAAAATCTGGTGTGCGCCCTCCGCAATTTAACTAATGTCGAAGTGACGACGGCCAAAGACGTGAGCACGTTCCAGCTGATCCGCTATCCCGTGACGGTGGTGACGCGTGCCGGCATGGACGGGCTGCGCTTGCGGCTTGAGGGTGAAGCAGGGAGTAAATCATGAAGAATGCGCTTTCAGCGGTACGGGGATTGCACATTACCGAAAAGGGATCGTTGCTGGCTGCCCAGAACAAGTATCTCTTTAAGGTGGACCCGGCGGCCAACAAACTTGAGATTAAATTGGCGATTGAAGATTTTTTCAAGGTTAAGGTAGTCAAGGTCAACACCATGAACTACGATGGCAAGAAACGCCGTGAGCGGACCCTTCATTACGGCAAAAAAGCCGATTGGAAACGGGCCGTGGTAACCTTGAAGGCTGGCGATAAGATCGATTTGGAATAGGAAGCACGACATGGCGCTTAAAAGCTACAAACCTACAACGCCGAGTTTGCGTAACACCAAGCTCTCTGCGTTTGATGAGATTACGAAGAGCAAGCCCGAACGGTCTTTGACGCGGGCCCAGAAATCACAGGCGGGACGTAATTCCGCCGGCCGGGTAACCATCCGACACCGCGGGGGCGGACATAAACGTAAGTTCCGTCTGATTGATTTTAAGCGGAATAAGATTGGCATTCCTGCCAAGGTTCAGGCCATTGAATATGATCCGAATCGTTCCGCCAATATCGCCCTGTTAGCTTATCGGGACGGGGAAAAACGCTATATCCTGGCTCCGGCTGGCTTGGAAGTCGGCGCGATTGTCATGTCGGGTCCGGATGTCGAGCCGGTTACGGGGAACATGATGCCGCTGGCTAAAATTCCGCTCGGGTTGCCGATCCATAATATTGAATTGACGGTCGGGGGCGGGGCGCAATTGGTTCGCAGTGCGGGACAGACGGCGCAGTTGATGGCCCGTGAAACCGGCTACGCCAGTGTGAAGTTGCCGTCCGGCGAGATCCGGTTGATTAACGCCAATTGCATGGCGACGATTGGTCAGGTTGGTAATATTGATCATAATGGTGTTAAGCTTGGCAAAGCCGGGCGCAAACGCTGGAAGGGGATTCGTCCGACCGTGCGTGGTGTGGCGATGAACCCGGTGGATCACCCGATGGGTGGTGGTGAAGGTCGTACGTCTGGCGGTGGTCACCCTGTGACGCCGTGGGGTCAGCTCACGAAGGGCAAAAAGACTCGGGCGAGACGGAAGGCGTCGAAAAAATTTATTCTTAGTCGGAGAAAGTAAACCATGGGCCGTTCACTTAAAAAAGGGCCGTTTGTTGATGAAAAGCTGCTGGAGCGGGTTGAGAAGATGAACCGCGCAGGCGAGAAACGCGTTGTTAAAACGTGGTCACGCCGTTCCATGATTGCCCCCGAATTCGTCGGGCACACGCTGGCTGTTCATAACGGCAAATTGCATATGCCGGTCTATATTACGGAGTATATGGTGGGTCATCGCCTGGGTGAGTTCGCCCCCACGCGGATCTTCCGCAAGCACGGGACGCACACGGATAAAACTGTTGCCAAGTAACGGATGAGCGCGCTCGGCCCGGATAGGAGTTCTGGACTGGTCTGTGCGGGCATACTCGTAGCGGTACTGGTGGCGGCGTGTTCAGCCTCGGAGGACGATCGGGACGTGGGAGAGGTGAAGGTCCTGAGACGCCAGGTGCAGAGCTTGAGTGAGGCGTTGGTTTCGGCGAAAATGGAATGTGATGGGTTAAAGGCGCGGTTGGAAACCCGGGCCCATGAGGCGGACGAGACGTCGAGTGAAAGACTGGGCGGATCGGCGATATTGAGGGATAAGAAATATCTGATTTTGGATGTTAACAAAGAGTTGGGCATGGTCATCCTCAACGGAGGACGTCGGGACGGGGTCAAACCCGGGCTGATGTTTGATGTGATAAGTGGGGATAAGTCCGTGGCGACGGTTCGGGTTGTGGATTCTCGGTCGGCCATCGCCGGTGCCGTAATTCAGAATGTGGGCCGGGAGTTACCCAAAGTTCAGGATCGGGTGGTTTTGGCTGCCGGATCGAAGAACTAGGAGCGAGTTAATGGAAGTTAAAGCAATAACCAAGTATGTTCGGTTGTCACCGCGAAAAGCGCGTGATATGGCGCGGGCGATTCAGGGCATGCCTGTGGCTGATGCAATTAAGACGGTCGAGTTCAGCGAGCGTAAGGCAGCGAGGCAGTTGGAGAAGACAATTCGTTCCGCTGTCGCAAATGCTGAAAACAATGCTAAGCTGTTGGCTGACGACCTGAGAGTAAAAGAGGCCACGATTGGTGAAGGTCCTGCGATGAAGCGTTTTTGGGCGCGTTCGCGTGGCATGGTGAGCCGGATTCGGAAACGAACCAGCCACATTACAATCGTGTTGTCGGATGGTAAGTGACCGGTAAATACCGGATGACGTGAAAGGAGCATCGTTTTGGGACAGAAAATCAATCCGATTGGATTAAGGATTGCGGTCAGCAAGGCTTGGAAGTCGCGCTGGTTTGCGGATAAGCGCACGTTCGGCACCCTGCTGAATGAGGATCTGACGATCCGTGATCTTGTAAAGAAACGTCTCGATGCAGCGGCGGTTGCCGAGATCATTATTGAACGCTACGCGAATCGTGTTAGAGTCACGATTTGTACCGCCAGACCGGGTATTGTCATCGGGCGTAAAGGACAGGACTTGGACCGTATTCGCGAGGAAATCGCGAAGTTGACGGGCAAGGAAATCTACCTCGAGATCCGTGAGATCCGGAGTCCTGACACCAATGCCCAGCTGGTGGCTGAGAGCGTGGCGCTGCAGATGGAACGACGCGTGTCGTTCCGCCGGGCGATGAAGCGCGCCATCAAGATGGCGATGGAATTGGGTGTCAAGGGGATCCGGATCAAGGTGTCCGGCCGCCTGGGTGGCGCCGAACTTTCCCGCGTGGAATGGTATAAGGAGGGAACGATCCCGCTGCATACCCTGCGTGCCAATATCGACTACGGTTTTGCTGAAGCGCAGACGACCGCAGGTAAAATTGGCGTGAAAACGTGGATCTGCAAAGAGAAGGATGAGCCTGAAAAGGCAGTAAGGGGACGATCCAATGCCGCTTATGCCTAAACGCGTGAAGCACCGCATGGTGCACAGGGGATCCCGCAAGGGAAACGCGCAATCAGGGAATTCTCTCGCCTTTGGTGAGTACGGGTTGAAGGCGCTTGATCGGGCTTGGGTTAAAGCCAACCAGATCGAAGCCTGTCGCGTGGCCATGAATCGCAATATGAAGCGGCGTGGCAAGGTGTGGTTGCGCATCTTCCCGGACAAACCGGTGAGTAAGAAGCCTCTTGAGACCCGGCAGGGTAAGGGGAAAGGTGATCCTGAGTTTTGGGTCGCTGTGATTTTGCCCGGAACCATGATGTTCGAAGTGGACGGTGTTTCGGAGCAGTTGGCTAAAGAATCGTTGCGTCTGGCGGCGGCAAAGTTGCCGATTCGGACAATGTTTGTTAAACGGCACCACTAATACGGGCCAAACAGGACAGGGGTGCGGACGCTATGAAGGCCGCTAAACTGAGAGAAAATAACAAAGAAGAACTCGTGCAGCAATGCTCCGACATGGAGAAGGAATTGCGCACGTTGAAAATTCGTAAATCGGCGAGCCAGATCGAGCAGCCGTCGCGTATCAAGAGTTTGCGTCGGGATATTGCCCGTGCGCAGACGGTGATGAGCGAACGGCGTCGCCAGCAAGGTTGATGATTATGGCAGACACGGAAACCAATCGAGCGCTTCGCAAAGAACGTACTGGCATTGTTGTCAGCTCGGCGATGCAAAAGACCATTGTGGTGCGCGTGGAACGGACGACCCGTCATCCCCTCTACGGGAAAGAGATGACGCAGGCCAAGAAGTATCATGCGCATGACGAAGAGAACAAAGCCAAAGTTGGCGATAAGGTACGGATCGTTGAGACGCGTCCGTTGAGCAAACTTAAACGGTGGCGTCTCCTCGAAATTGTGGAAACGGCTAAACGCCAGTAACTGGGTGAACGACCATGATTCAAGAAGAAACAAACCTTGATGTTGCAGATAATACCGGAGCGCGGCGCGTGCGTTGCTTCCGGATCATCGGGCAGCGTAAGATGTATGCTCACATCGGTGATTTGATCCGGGTTGCGGTCCAAGAGGCCCAGCCGACGGGATTGGTAAAAAAAGGGCAGGTTTGCCGGGCAATTATTGTCCGGACATGCCAGCCGATCCGCCGTTCTGATGGTTCGGCCCTTCGGTTTGACAACAACGCCGTGGTGCTTGTGGACGAGAAGCTTAACCCCATCGGGACCCGTATTTTCGGACCGGTAGCGCGTGAGCTTCGTGAGAAGTATATGAAAATTGTCTCACTCGCCCCCGAAGTGTTGTAAGAAGAGGAATATATGAATATCCGACGAAACGATATCGTTGTGGCCACACGGGGCCGTGACAAGGGTAAGCAGGGAAAGGTGCTTCAGATTGTGACTGGGAAGCATCGTGCGATTGTTGAGGGACTTTGCATGGTGACCAAACATCTTCGGAAGTCCCAGGACAATCCGAAGGGGGGCATCGTGCAGAAGGAATCTTCCATTGCGCTTGCCAACCTGATGGTCTACTGCCCGCAGTGTAAGAAGGCGGTCCGCGTAAAGCGTGTGGCCGAGGGTGACAAGCGGATCCGCAAGTGCAAAAAATGCGGCCAAGCATTTGACTCGTAAGGTGGTCTATGACGGGACTTAAGACGAAATATAAAGAAGAAGTTGTGCCCGCGTTGATGAAATCGCTGGGCTGCAAGAATGTGATGGATGTTCCGCGCATGCTGAAGGTCACCATTAATATGGGCTTCAACTCCACGGTTGACAAAGATCAGATTCGCGCCATTTCTGATGACTTGGGAACGATCTCAGGGCAGAAGCCGGTCATCACAAAAGCGCGTAAGAGTATCTCGAATTTCAAGTTGCGCCAGGGGATGCCGGTCGGTGCGAAGGTGACCCTTCGCGGCAACCGGATGTATGAATTCATGGAGCGACTCATTCATGCCGCTTTACCCCGCATACGCGATTTTCGCGGGTTGCCGGCAAAAGGGTTTGATGGACGGGGAAGCTACACCTTCGGTCTTCAGGAACAGTCAATTTTTCCTGAAATTGACCCGGATGTTGTTAAAAAGGTGCAGGGAATGAACGTGACGATTGTCACATCGGCGTCAACGGATGCGCGGGCTCGTGAACTGCTCACGATGGTCGGTATTCCATTCATGAAGTCGAATAAGTAGAACACGGCAGGGAGGACGTTCTTTTGGCTAAGAAATCACAGGAAGTCAAGGCGAGCCGCACGCCGAAGTTTAGCACTCGCCGCTACAACCGCTGTAAACGCTGCGGGCGACGACATGCTTTTATGCGCAAGTTCCAGGTATGCCGTATTTGCTTCCGGGAACTGGCATCAACGGGGATGATCCCCGGAGTAATTAAGGCGAGCTGGTAAATTGGAGAGCCTATGAGTTTGTCGGATCCTATCAGTGACATGTTGAATCGCATCCGGAATGCATCGGGTGCGGGTTTGAAAACGACTGACATCAGCCATTCTAAGATGAAGGGCGAGATTGCGGTTATTTTGAAGAAGGAAGGCTATGTCCGCGACGTCACCGTCGAGGGACAGGGTCGCGAAAAAGTGTTGAGAGTGGTATTGAAATATGATGCCAGCCGCAACCCGACCATCAGGGGGTTACGCCGGGTTAGCAAACCGGGGCTCAGGCGCTACGTGGGTTTCGATGAAATCCCCTTGGTGTTGGGCGGCATGGGGGTATCAATTTTGAGCACCCCGTCCGGTATTGTGACGGATAACGAAGCACGGCGGAAGCGCGTGGGCGGAGAGTTGCTCTGTCAAATCTGGTAAACCAGGCGTTTCTGAAATAACTGCCGCTTAACGGGCGGCAGGTAACAAAATTTAAATAGGGGAAGAGAATGTCTAGAATCGGCAAAAAACCGATAGCTATCCCGAAGGGCGTAACGGTCCTCGTGAGTGGCGGGACGGTATCGGCTAAGGGTCCTAAGGGTGACTTGGTGACGAAACTTCCTCCGTCCATCAAGGCGGAAGTGAAGGATGCAAATATCATCGTGAGTACGGTCGAAGACACAGTCCGGGGGCATAGCTTCCATGGACTGGGTCGGAGTCTGGTGGCGAATATGGTCCTGGGCGTGGACAAGGGGTATTCGATTGAACTTGAACTTCAGGGCGTCGGTTTCCGTGCGGCCGTGCAGGGCAGCAAGCTGACGATGAATATTGGTTATTCAAGCCCGGTGGTGCACGAGGCGCCCGCGGGTATTACAGTGGCAGTTAAGGATAGTGTGATAACGGTTGGGGGCGCGGATAAGCAGCTCGTGGGTGATGTTGCAGCGCGTATTCGCTCCTATTATCCGCCCGAGCCCTATAAGGGCAAGGGAATCCGTTATAAGGGCGAACATGTCCGGCGTAAGGCCGGCAAGACGGTGGCCTAACGTATGAAAACAGTCGACAGAAAAGAAAATCGTGCACGCAGGCACACACGGATTCGCAAGCATATCGCCGGGACGGCGGAACGCGCTCGCTTGTGTGTGATGGTCTCCAACAAGCATATCTATGTGCAGCTTGTGGATGATGATAAGGGAGTGACGTTGGCCTCGGTGTCATCATCTGGTAAAGATGGTGTCGGCAAGAAAAACACCGAAGGCGCCAAGTTGCTTGGAAAACGTTTGGCAGAAATTGCCACGGAAATGGGCGTCAAAAACGTCGTGTTTGACCGCGGTGGATATAAGTATCATGGCCGGGTTAAGGCGATTGCCGATGCCGTACGTGAGGCAGGGTTTAAATTCTAGCCCTAGAAAGCAAGAGCACACTGTGATGAAAGAACGAACAAGGGCGGATAATAATTCGGACTCCTCCGGCGAAGTCGAGGAGCGTGTGGTGTTTGTCAACCGCTGTGCAAAAGTGGTTAAGGGCGGACGCCGGTTTAGCTTTAGCGCGATTGTCGTGGTCGGCAACCGCAATGGAATGGTCGGATATGGATTCGGGAAAGCCAACGAAGTGGCGGACGCGATCCGTAAGGGCGGCGAAATCGCCCGCCGGAGCATGATCCACGTGACGCTCAAGGACCGCACTATTCCGCATGAGGTTACGGGGCAGTGTGATGGCGGTTATATTTTGTTGAAGCCCGCCTCCCAGGGTACCGGTGTTATTGCCGGTGGCGGGATGCGCGCGGTGCTGGAGCTCTCCGGGATTCATGATATCCTGGGTAAATCTCTGGGCAGCGGAAACAAGGTTAACGTGGTTAAGGCGACCATCAACGCGTTGGAGTCCCTGCGATCTCGGGATGAGATCATGGCGGCTCGGCAGAACTAATCACTAATCATTTGATCCGATAGGTAAAACATACGATGAACTTGCATTCATTGAAAAATACGACAGGCGCGAAATCGACAAGAAAGCGTCTTGGACGGGGCGTGGGTTCCGGACTGGGAAAGACATCCGGCCGGGGTCACAAGGGACAATTTGCGCGTTCAGGGCACAAGCACAAGCTGGGCTTTGAAGGCGGTCAGATGCGCCTGATCCGGCGTATCCCGAAACGGGGCTTTACGAATATCTCGCGGAAGGAATTCCTGCCCGTGAACGTATCTGCGTTGAGCGTGTTTGAGGCCGGTACTGAGGTGACTCCTGAGCTGATGAAGGCGAAGGGCATGGCCAACGGGCTGGCGGATGGGATTAAGATCCTGGGTAATGGGTCGATCACGAAGAAACTGATCGTCAAGGCTCACGCGTTCAGCGCCGATGCCAAAGCGAAAATTGAGGCTGCCGGCGGAGCCTGTGAGATCGTCACGTAAGGGAAATGAGACTGCGACATGCTTTCTGCGTTCACGAATAGCTTCAAGATTCCTGAGTTGAGGTCCCGTATTTTATTTACGATGGGACTGATTTTCATTTGCCGCCTGGTGGCTCATGTCCCGACTCCCGGGGTGGACGCAGTCGCATTGCAGCGTGTCGTTGCTGATATCGAAAAAAGCTCGGGCGGGGGCGTCCTGGGCTTGCTTGATATGTTTAGCGGTGGGGCATTGAGTAATTGCGCGGTGGGCGCGCTGGGGATTATGCCCTACATCAGCGCCTCCATCATCCTGCAGTTGCTTAGCGCGGTTGTTCCGGTGCTGGGACGCTTGAAGCTGGAAGGGGACACCGGACGTCAGAAGCTGACGCAGTATACCCGTATGCTGACGGTGTTTTTGTGCGTCATCCAAGGCTGGTTTATGGGCGCGACGCTTGAAAATCCCGCGATGCTCGGGCTCCCGGAAGGAGTCAACCTCGTATTAAATCCCGGGATTGGCTTTAAGCTGATGACCATTGTCACGATGACGACCGGGACCATCTTTATCATGTGGTTGGGCGAGCAGATCACGCAGCGCGGGATCGGGAATGGGATATCGCTGATCATCACCCAGGGGATCGTCAGCCGCCTCCCTGCGGCGGTGGCCTATGTCATTCAGATGTTTCACGTGGGCGAGGATGGCCTCCGTCAATTCAATCCGGTATTCCTCGTCGTGATGGTGTTCGCTCTCTTCGGAGTCGTCGCTGGCACGATTATGCTGACACAGGGGCAACGCAAGATCCCGATTCAGTATGCCAAGCGGGTGGTGGGACGCAAGGTCTATGGCGGACAAAGCACCTTCATGCCGTTGCGGATTAATTACTCGGGGGTGATGCCCATTATCTTCGCCCAGTCGATCCTGATGTTCCCCGCGATTCTGTTGCGGCGCATCCCTGGTGATTTTGCCCAAAAGATGGCAGACAGTCTGACGATGGACACGGGGCTGTATATGCTGCTGTATGGCATCATGATTCTCTTTTTCTCCTATTTCTGGGTGGCCACCCAGTTTAATCCGGTGCAGATTGCGGATGATTTGAAGAAATATGGCGGCTATGTGCCGGGCGTCCGTCCGGGCGGGCCAACCGCTGAATTCCTGGATATGACCATGACGAAGATTACCTTGGCGGGTGCGATTTTTCTGACGATTATTGCGGTGATTCCTTCCGTAATGAACCGGCAGTTTGGCGTCCCCTGGCTGGTATCCTCCTTTTTCGGCGGAACGAGTTTGCTGATTACCGTGGGCGTGATGTTGGACACCATGCGTCAGGTTGAATCGCATCTACTCATGCGGCATTACGACGGATTCCTGCATAAGGGCAAACTGCACGGCCGGCGATAACAGCGGATTTTGGAGCGACCACGACAATGAAGACAATTATTTTACTTGGGGCGCCGGGCGCAGGCAAGGGGACCATTGCTGAAGGGATACGCAATGAGAGCGCGTTTATCCATGTGTCCACCGGCGATATGCTGCGGGAAGCCGTCAAGAACGGGACCGTTGTCGGACGTCAGGCCGAAGGCTACATGAAACGGGGCGAATTGGTGCCGGATGATGTCATTGTCGGCATTGTCGGGGAGCGTCTGGAGCGGGGGGCGCGGGACCTGGCCTATATGTTTGATGGATTTCCGCGAACCCTTGATCAGGCGCGGTTGCTGGATGAGACGCTGGCCCGGTACGCTTCGAAAGTCGACAAGGTATTTCTGCTGGATGCACCCCGCGACCTGTTGCTGGCCCGCCTGACGGGGCGTCGGGTATGCCGCAAATGCGGCCAGAGCTACCACGTCATCAATATTCCGCCGAAAAAAGAAGGCATTTGCGATCTCTGCGGCGGCGAGTTGTATCAGCGGGCCGATGACAGCGAGTCCACCATTTTGAACCGTTTAGAGGTATATACGAAGCAGACGGAAAGTCTTATTTCTTATTACGAGAAAAAAGGCGTGCTCGTCCGTGTCGATTCCGCCAGGCAGCGGCAGGCGACGGTGGCGGAGATCCTGGCGGTTGCGAAACCGCTCATTGCTTCATGATCATTCTCAAGAATCGGGATGAGATTCGCAAGATGCGGGAAAGTGGCCGTATCGCGGCATGCATCCGGGAGGAACTGGCCCGGCTGGTATCGCCGGGAATCACGACCCGGGAATTGGATGCCAAGGCCGCCCAGTTGATTGCGGCCATGGGTGCGAAAAGCGCGTTTTTAGGGTATCGCGGCTATCCCGGGAATGTGTGTATTTCGATCGACTCGGAAGTGGTTCACGGGATTCCCGGTGATCGCCGGATTGAAATCGGTCAGATTGTCAGTCTGGATGTCGGGGTGATGTTTGGTGGGTTTATTGGTGACACCGCCACAACGGTCATGGTCGGGGTAACGGATCCGGATATCATTCGGTTGGTTCGGGCTACCGAGCAGGCCCTGGCGGCGGGGATCGAGAAGGCCCGCGCCGGGAAACGGCTGGGAGATATCTCCCATGCGGTGGAAGCGACCGTGGTGCAGTCGGGGTTTTCGGTGGTGCGGGATTTTGTCGGACATGGGGTGGGGCGGAAGCTTCACGAAGATCCGCAAATTCCGAATTTCGGAACCGCAGGAGCGGGGCCGAAATTGAAGGTTGGCATGACGCTGGCAATTGAGCCCATGGTGAATATGGGAGGCAGCGCCGTGAATGTGCTGGGTGATGGATGGACCGTCTGTACGGCAGATGGCAGGCCATCGGCGCATTTTGAGCATACGGTGGCGATCTGTGAGGATGGCCCTGAAATTTTGACAGCGGTATGATCCGTTGTTTGGATTTAGTATTTTGGTGTGGACAACAGGATAGGCCATTGATAAATTGGCCGACTATTTTTGGAATGGAGCCAGAGGATGAAGGTCAGAAGTTCAGTCAAGCGGATTTGTGAGCGCTGCAAGATTGTGCGCCGCCGGGGTGTGGTGCGAGTGATTTGCACCAATTCACGTCATAAGCAGCGTCAAGGTTAAGGAGAATTTGGGATGCCCAGAATATTAGGTGTGGATATACCAGGTAAGAAGTGCATTGAGTATTCGTTGCGCTATCTTTATGGAATTGGACCAACTAACGCCCGTCAAGTGATTGACGAGGCCAAGATCGACCCGGTGAAAAAAGCCGATGATCTCACGGATGAAGAGTTGGCCAGAATTATTAATGTGATCCAAAATACTTACCGGATCGAGGGTGATTTGCGCCGCGAAGTGGCACAGAACATTCGACGTCTGATCAGTATCGGAAGTTACCGGGGTATTCGTCATAAGCGCGGACTCCCTGTTCGGGGCCAGCGCACAAGTACGAATGCGCGTACCCGCAAGGGACCGCGGCGCACAGTGGGTGCGGTTCGCGGAAAAGAAGCGCGGGCGGCCGCGAAGCAGTAACAAACAGCAGTGATAAAAGAGGCACGGGTTCGCAATGGCAGACGTTAAAGAAAAAGTTGAAGAAAAGAATGGCGCCAAGCCGGAGGCTGCGGCAGCTCCGGGTCCGGACGCTTTGGCGGGAGGCCCCGAAGGGGCAGCTCGTCCGGTTCGGCAGCAGCGCGTCCGTACAGGGCGTGTGGTTCCGTTTGGGATCGTCCATATCCGGGCCACATTCAACAATACGATTATTTCGGTTTCGGATAGTAAAGGTGGCGTGATTGCGTGGAGCACATCAGGTCGTGCGGGATTCAAGGGATCCCGTAAGAGCACCGCCTTTGCCGCCAGTGTGGTGGCGCAGGAAGTGGCGCGACAGGCGGTCGCCCGCGGCATGCAGGAAGTAGAAGTACGTGTTCAGGGGCCGGGGGCAGGTCGTGAATCAGCGATTCGCGCATTGCAGTCTGCCGGATTGAACCTCACCATGATCAAAGATGTGACGCCTATGCCGCATAACGGTTGCCGGCCTCGCAAACGTCGCCGCGTCTAAAGGCAGATTTTGTAGAGAACAGGAGAATTCGAATGGGTAGATATACTGGACCAGCATGCAGGCTTTGTCGCCGTGAAGGTATGAAGCTGTTTTTGAAGGGGGATCGTTGCCGCATGGCAAAGTGTCCTATTGAAACCGGGCGTCCGGCTCCGGGCATGCACGGTGCGCGTCCTTCCAAGAAGACGGACTATTGTGTGCAGTTGCGTGAAAAACAACGCTTGCGTCGTTCCTATGGCTTGCAGGAAGGGCAGTTCAAACTGTTCTTCGAACGGGCCGCCAGCAAGCGTGGTGTCACGGGTGAAATGTTGTTGCAGTTGCTGGAAATGCGGCTCGACAATCTGGCCTTCCGTCTCGGATTCGGGGCCTCCCGTCGTGCCGCACGGCAGCTTGTGTTGCATGGACATTTAACGGTCAACGGACGGCGCGCCGATGTGCCTTCCATGACGCTGAAAGTGGGCGACAAGATCGAAGTCAAGGGTCGCAAACAGAGTCAGGAAGCCGTGAAGCGGGTTGTAGACGCGAAAGGGCATGAAGCCTCTTCCTGGTTGACCGTGGACAAGGTTGCGCTCAAGGGGGAAGTGCTCCGCATTCCCACACGTGAGGAAATCGCGCCGTTGGTCAATGAACAGTTGATCGTTGAGTTGTACTCTAAGTAAAGATATTCGTGCCGGGAAACGGGGAAGCCGTTTCCGGGGAAGGATCGTATCATGCCAATCAGACTGAGCAAATTCGAAATGCCCAAGCGGTTAGTAAAGGATGAAGCCACAGCCACGCCGACGTTTGCGCGGTTTGTTGCTGAACCGCTGGAAGTAGGCTACGGACGCACCATCGGCAACTCCTTGCGCCGGGTATTGCTGTCCTCCCTGGAGGGAGCAGCCATTTCATCTGTGCGTATCGAGGGTGCCCCTCATGAGTTCTGCGCCCTTCCGGGGGTGGTGGAAGACGTGACGGATATCATCTTGAACCTTAAGAAGGTGCTGCTCAAGGCGCAGTCCCGCGAGTCGCGTCTGTTGCATCTGAAGGTCAAGGGCCCGCGTGAAGTCAAGGCCAGCGACATTCAGACCGATGGAACCATCGAGGTGCTGAACCCTAATCAGCACATAGCGACCTTGGCGGCGGATGGCGTGTTGGATATGACCCTGGAGATCCGGGTCGGTCGTGGCTTCTGCCCGGCCGAGCTGAACAAGAAGGAAAATCAGGATATTGGACGGATTCCGATTGATTCGATTTTCTCCCCGGTCAAGCGCGTGAATTTTTCAATTGAAAACACCCGCGTCGGGCAGCGCACGGATTATGACAAACTCGTCATCGAAGTGACGTCGGATGGCCGGATCTCTCCCGATGATGCCTTGACGGTGTCGGCGGCAGTGTTGCGCCACCATCTGGATGTGTTCGTCGACTATGATAAGAATGTGGTCGAGTTCGAGGATGTTGAAGCCAAGGTCGATCTTGAGCGCGATCAGATGCTCAAGACCCTCAATATGAGCGTCAATGAAATCGAGCTGAGCGTGCGGGCGGCGAATTGTCTGAACAACGCCAATATCACGACGGTCGGGCATCTGGCTCAGAAGTCCGAGGCGGAAATGCTGAAATACCGGAATTTCGGCAAGAAGTCCTTGAATGAAATCAAGGCGAAATTAACGGATCTCGGGCTGAGCCTTGGGATGAAATTCGACGACGATCTGGTCAAGGCCATGAGAGGGCTTGAGACCAATAAAGACAGCGAATAATCCTGTCTGGAATTCGCGGCGAGGGTTGAAAGTTAACGACCGGGGTCATGGGCTAACGCCCTGGCACGGCGTAGGGATGTCGGGAGTCAGCAATGCGTCACAAAAAGAAAATGGTGAAATTGGGTCGGCCTGCAGAAGCGCGTAAGGCGCTGATGATGTCAATGGTCGGCAGTCTTATTGAAGAACAGCGGATCAAGACAACCTTGCCCAAGGCCAGGTTAACCCGTGCGTTGGCAGAGAAGATGGTGACGGTGGCGAAGCGGGCCATCGCGTCGGGCAAGCCGGAGAAAATGTTGCAAGCCAAGCGGAAAGCCCTGGCGTTTCTCCGCCACCGGAAGCCGATGATTAAGCTTTTTGATACGATTGCGCCCCAGTACAAGGACCGTTTGGGCGGCTATACCCGCATCACCAAGGTCGGTCGTCGGGGGAGCGATAGCTCCGAGATGGCGATCCTGGAGTGGGTTGATCTGGCAATGGTGAAAAAAGGACGCAAGGCCAAAGCGGCTGCGGCGGGCAATGATGAGCCGGTTACAGGGGAAACCAAAAAGGAATCCTGATCCCTTTGTTTCATTGCGAGGCGAGGTCTCTCCGGAGCCCGTCCTCACATCAGAAGACGCCGATAGCAATGTCGGCGTCTTTTTTTTGGAAGGGAGTTCATGATGGATGCACAGACGGGTGAGGGTCGGGAGGCTCCGGGCGAATCGCTCTGGCATGTATTGTATGTCAAGCCGCGTTGTGAGAAGAAGATGGCGGGGTATTGCGAGGTTCATGGGGTGGAGTGTGAACTCCCGCTCCGCGAAGAAACCAAGACCTATCAGCGGCGGAAGGTGACCGTGTATAAGCCGGTTTTTCCCGGCTATGTGTTCCTCCGTTTCCCGGATGAGGATAAGCTGACAGTGCTGAAAAGTAATCTGGTGGTCCGGATTCTTCCGGTGGATCATCAGGCCCAGTTTTCCAAGGAATTAATGCAGATCCGCCAGGCCTTGGCGATCGATCCCACCCTTGATGCCTCTGCGGCATTCCAGGCGGGCCGGCGGGTGCTGATCAAGAGCGGACCCTTTGAGGGCGTGGAGGGGGTCGTGCAGGTGGTGAAAGGCCGGACCAAAGTGGTTTTGAATGTGGATATCATCGGCCGCGCGATTGCGGTCGAAGTCGGTATGGAATTGCTGGAACCGGTGGAGTAAGGGTGTCAGGAGCGGATTCATGGATATAAGTAAACTGGTAACCCCGTGCTATGTGGTGGATGAGTCGAAATTGGCGGCCAATTTGGCGCGCCTGGATGAGGTTCAGCGGCGGACCGGCTGCAAAATCCTGCTCGCCCTGAAAGGCTTTTCCATGTTCAGCACCTTTCCCCAAATCGCCAGGGTGCTGCAGGGAACGGCCGCCAGTTCCTTGAATGAGGCCCGGCTCGGATTCGAGGAGTTCAAGCGCGAAGTGCATGTGTATGCCCCGGCCTTCCGGCCGGATGAATTTGAAGAGATCCTGAACTACGCGCATCACCTGGTCTTTAATTCCTTTGCCCAATGGCACCTCTATAAGGAGCAGGTCGCCCGCTCCCGCAAGCCCGTCCGCTGCGGCCTGCGGGTGAATCCGCAACATTCCGAGGTCAAGGTACCGCTCTATGATCCTTGTGCGCCGGGATCCCGGCTGGGGATCACCTGTGATCAGTTCGAAGGGCAGGATCTGTCCGGTGTGTCAGGGCTTCATTTTCATACGTTGTGTGAATTGAACGCGGATGCCCTGGCGCGAACCCTGCCGGTGGTCGAGGAAAAGTTCGGTCGCTATTTCGGCGGGTTGAGCTGGGTTAATTTCGGGGGGGGGCATCACATTACGCGGGCGGATTATGAGGTTGATCTGCTCTGCCAGGTCATTCAGGGGTTTCGCGCACGTCACCCCCATCTGGAGGTCTATCTGGAACCGGGCGAAGCCATCGCCTTGAACACAGGGGTGCTGGTCACCTCCGTTCTGGATATCGTGCACAATGCCATGGATGTGGCCATTCTTGACACCTCTGCCGCCGCCCACATGCCGGATGTCCTGGAGATGCCTTATCGCCCGGGAATTGTGGGGGCCGGCCGTCCCGGGGAGCATCCGTATACGTACCGCCTGGGCGGTATGACGTGTCTTGCGGGGGATGTGGTGGGGGATTATTCTTTCCCCGCTCCGCTGGCGGTCGGGGATAAACTGATCTTTACCGATATGGCCCATTATACGATGGTTAAAAATAATACGTTTAACGGGGTCGGCCTGCCCTCCATCGCTATCTATCACCCGGATCGCGAGTCGATCGAGGTGATCCGTCGTTTTGGCTATGAGGATTACCGGAACCGTTTGTCGTAAGGAGGACGATTCATGCGTTGCTCACAGGCGGCAAGGGGACTGCGACTGGCGGGAGGGACCTTTCTGGCCGCCCTCGTCCTAGTTGCCGGGGGTGCGGAACCCGGTGATCCCCTCGCGTCCCTGCCTTCCCCGGAGCCGTCCCTCCCGCCCGCTCAGTTGAGTGTGGGGGTTCAATGGAGCGGCCAGCAGGTTGACTCCTTCGGGGATATGCTGGTTCCGGTCTATCAGCGGCCCACGGAGCTTCTCTTTATCAATCCGCGTGGCACCTGGAATGACGAGCAGTCCCGTGAATTCAGTATCGGGCTGGGGGGGCGGCATCTCTTTCCTGATAGAAACATCATTGTCGGCGCGAATCTTTACTATGACCGGCGTGAGTCCTCGCTCGACAACACCTTTAATCAGGCGGGCTTCGGGCTGGAGTGGCTCAGTCAGTGGGTGGATGCCCGGGCGAATTTTTATTTCCCGGAACAGGGCGAAAAAAGCGCGGATGACTATGTGGTGACCCCGGGCACCCTGCAGGAGCATGCCGAGTACTGGTATGCGCCATCCGCCCAAGGTCATGTCATCAGTCAGTATGGCTATGAGATGACGGACTCCTACACGATCAATACCCTCCAGCATTACCGGACCACGGAGCAGGCCAGGGATGGCTTTGATGCTGAACTGGGCTCGCTTCTGCCTCTTCCGGTTTTGAGGCACTACGCCGACATCAAGGCGTTCGTGGGCTTTTATCAGTATTCTGCGGCGTATGGCTCGGGGGTTTCAGGGCTGAAGGCGCGTGTTGAAATCCGGCCGCTACCCGCACTGTATCTGGATGCCGGCTGGGTGGAGGATGCGGTCGAATCCGGCGCGCAGGGCTCGGTGGGGGTCCGGGCGGCCGTCCCGTTTGATCTGGCGCGCTTAAGTCGGGGCCGGAATCCCTTTGCCGGCGCACTGGCCGGATTCAGGCCGGGAGGCCTGCATAGTCCTTTCGCCTCCCGATTAACGGAGATGGTCATGCGTGACTTGCATATCCGGACCGAGGTCTCGGCTCCCACGGAAGTCGTCGGGGACCGCCGGATTATTGAGAAAACATTAGTCTCGCACGAGCGTAAAGACATGACGGATATATTGGCCTCCGACGTCACGTTCGTGGATGCCGATAACCGGACCGGGCTGGAAGCGGGAACCTGGGAGAATCCCTATCGGCAGATTAATGCCGGCGTGCAGAATGCCATTGGCGCCCTGGTATATGTGAGTGAGGCCGCCCGGCCGTACGATGAGAATGTCGTGTTGCGCAAAGGGCTCACACTCTGGGGCAGCGGGGCCCCGCTGCAGGGCCCTCATGGCGTCTTTCAGGGGACCGTCTTCCCGGTTGTGAATGGGGGCGGAAAGGGGCCGGTCATCACGCTTGCCAATGAGACCCGGGTCACTGGATTTGAGCTCGTGCAGCCGGCTGGCACCCCCCTCGCCAGTCCGGTGATTTTTGGAGAGGATGTATCCGGCGTCACGATCAGCCATAATATCATCCAGGGAAATGGATCTGCGGTGGCTGGCATTCAATTGCAGGCGGTCCATATCCCGGTCGTTGCCGCGACCATTCGCGATAACCGGATCTCGGGGGTCGCAGGGACGGGGATCAATATCGACCTGGCAACCGTGCCTCTCGTGGAGCTGACGTTGGACCAGAACACCGTTTCCGGTAATAGCGGGGATGGGGCCCGCATTTCGGCCATCGACTGTGATGTGTTCCACCTGTACGTTTCGGGGAATTATTCCGGGAACGGCGGCGACGGTCTGGCCCTTCAGGCCTTTACACAGGAAGCCCGGGTGGAAGGGGCTTCCCTTGCGGCCAATGCCAATGGCGGGAATGGCGTCTTCCTGGATGTGTATGGCTACCGTTCAGTTCAGGTCGCGTTTGATACGCTTGAGGCTGCAAATAATCATTCGGACGGGCTTCATGCAGTGCTGGCGGCCGGTGGTTCGGTTCAGGTTTCTCTGGTGAATAGCCGGCTCACCGGGAATAGCACGGACGGCGTATTCCTGGATCTTGACTCCGGGCTTGATTCCTTCGTGGTGGCCCGCGGCAATGACCTCTCCCGTAACGGGGCCAACGGGGTGCATCTGCAGACGTTGGCCCCATGGGATAGCGTTTACGATTTTGGCCAGGCCACCGATTATGGCCTGAACGCCTTCTATGGCAACGGCGCCTTCCAGATGATGTTTGACGGGTTAGGCATGGCCTCTGCCGCGGGAAACTGGTGGGGGACCCCGGCGCCGGTGGATCATGTGGACTATCAGGCCGTCGGGGGCGGGACGATTATTGCGGCCCCGGCCCTGCCAGCCCCCTGATATGCGTTTCAACCGAGGCCGCAAGCCCTGTCAGGCTGTAGCCGCCTTCCAGCACTGAAACCAGGCGATTCCCGCAATGGGTCCGGGCCAGAGTCATGACCAGGCGCGTGAAGCCGGCGAACCCGTTCTCCGTGAGGGAGGCGCAGGCCAGCGGGTCGTCACGGTGTCCGTCAAATCCGGCCGAAATGAGAATGAATTCCGGCTGAAAGGTCGCCATCGCGGGGATCAGCTCCTGTGCCAGCGCCTGTTGGTAATCCGCGTCAGTCGCGCCAGGGGGCATGGGGACGTTACGGGTATATCCTGTTCCCGGGCCTGCTCCTGTCTCGGCGGCCTGGCCACTTCCCGGGGGGTAGAGTGAGGCCTGGTGAAGGCTGAAATAGAATACGGATGGATCGCTATAAAAAATGTGCTGGGTGCCGTTTCCGTGGTGGATATCCCAGTCGATGATGGCGATCTTTTTCAGGCCGTACCGGTGTTGAAGATAGCGGGCGCCGATGGCGACGTTGTTGAAAAAGCAGAAGCCCATGGCGCGGTCCGGCAGGGCGTGATGCCCCGGGGGCCGTACGGCGCAGAAGGCATTCCGGGCCTGCTGTTGCATCACCGCATCCAGGGCGGTGAGCACCGCCCCGGCCGCCATCACGGCGGCGTCATAGGTTCCAGGGGACCCGATGGTCACGTCGTCAGGTTTGAAAAGCCCCCCCCCGCTACTGGCGAGCCGGAGGTGCTCCACATAGTCTGCGGTATGAACGGCGGTGAGGGCGGCGATGGGCGCGGGCTGCGGGGGGAGGTGCCGCAGCTGGTCCCACAGCCCGGTTTTCTTCAACTGATCCAGAATGGCGGTCAGCCGTTGGCGCTTGTCCGGATGCGCCCAGCCAGGGTGATGCTTGAGGAAAACCGGGTCATAGAGAAAAGCCGTCTTAAGCATGGTAACGTCCTGATAAAAGGGAGGTGAAGATTTACCACGGAGACACGGAGGCACAAAGAATAAAATACAAGTAAGATCAAGCCGTGCGTAAAGAATAAGGTGGCAGCCGCCGTCCCCGGCGGCTGATGGATGACGAAGCACGCGGGATCGTTCGCCGAGGACGTCGAACGCCACCCTCTCGTTGGATCAAATCGAATCTCCCTTGATTCCCTTCCCTGAGACAGGTATCTTGGAATCCGTTTTTAAAACAGAGGAGATGGCTTATGGACGTTCAGAAGATGTTTGCGGACCGGATTGGTGGCAGTGCGTTTGGAACCACCAACGAGATTTACAAATTCGAAAAGATCAAGCGAGCCAAGGCGGCGGCCCGTGCGGCCCGGCCTACCGTGGAACTGCTCGATTTCGGGGTGGGGGAGCCGGATCAGATGGCGCCGGCCCCGATTCGCAAGGCACTCAAGGTCGCCGTGGATAATCCTGCCAACCGGGGCTATGCCGATAATGGCATCCGCGAGTTCAAGCTGGCGGCCGCGGAGTACATGAGCACGTTCTTCGGGGTCACCGATTTGAACCCCGACACCGATATCTGCCACAGCATCGGCTCAAAGCCGGCTCTGGCAATGTTGCCCCTCTGCTTCATCAATCCCGGCGATGTGGCCCTGGTCACGGTGCCCGGCTATCCGGTGCTGGCGACCCACACCCGTTACCTCGGCGGCGAAGTCGTGAAGGTCCCTTTGAAAAAGGAAAACCAGTTTTACCCCGATCTCGACAGTATTGATCCGGCCGTCCTGGCCCGTACCAAGCTGTTCTATGTCAATTATCCGAACAACCCGACGGGCGCGGCGCCCACCGAGGAGCTCTTCGACCAGTTGATCGCCTTTGCCCAGAAGCACAACATCCTCATTGTGCAGGATGCGGCCTATGCGACGCTCGTGTACGGCCAGCCGTTATCGATCCTGAGCCGGCCGGGCGGGAAGGACGTGGCCATCGAACTCCACTCCATGAGCAAGAGCTACAACATGACCGGCTGGCGCCTTGGCTTTGTGGCTGGGGCCGCGCGTATCGTGCAGGCCTATGCGGAAGTGAAGGACAATGTGGACTCGGGTCAATTCAAGGCCATTCAACTGGCGGCGTGCGCTGGGATTGCCGACCGGAAGCTGGCCGATAAGATCAAGAAACATTATGAGCGCCGCTTGAAGAAAATCGTCAAGGTGCTCAAGGCGGTGGGCTTCAAGGCGAAAATGCCCGGCGGGACGTTCTACCTGTACGTTCCGGCCCCCAAGGGGGCGGGCGTCCAGACGTTCCTCACGGCGGAAGATGCCTCGCAATATCTGATCCGTGAATGCTCCATCTCCACGGTGCCCTGGGATGATGTGGGCCCCTTCCTGCGGTTCTCGGCCACCTTTGAATCGAAGGACAAAGCCGATGATGACCGCGTGATTGCCGAGTTGTCTGAGCGGCTGATGAAGGCCAACTTGCGATTCTAATCCGGGGAGGACAGCGATGTCGGAAATAGCCAGACTATTGAGCGGGATTGAAGAGAGCGCACGGACGGTGGGCACACTGGTGGATCAGGTCCAGACGCTGGACGCCATCTGCCGGCTGGTGGTGGCCTCGCTTAAAAACGGGAACAAGGTGCTGACGGCGGGGAATGGCGGCAGTGCCGCGGAGGCCATGCATATGGCCGAGGAACTGCTGGGCCGTTTCCGTGGCAATCGACGCTCCCTGCCGGGGCTGGCCCTGATGGCCGATGGCACGGCCCTCACCTGCATCGCCAACGACTTTGGCTACGATCAGCTTTTCAGCCGGCAGATTGAAGGACTCGGTCAGTCCGGCGACATCCTGGTGCTCTTCAGCACCAGTGGGGCGGCGGTGAATCTCCGGTTGGCCCTCGAGGCGGCCCAGGCCAAAGGCATGAAAGTGATCGGGCTCCTGGGCAAAGACGGTGGCCCGCTGGCGGGAAGATGCGACCTTGAAATCATTGTCAAGGGCAAGGCCACTGAGCGTATCCAGGAAGCGCACCAGGTGCTGTTGCACCTGATCCTGGACGCGGTTGAGAGCGAGTTCTCCTAATTCTTTTCCGGTCCAACAGGAAGGGCCTATATGACTGGCGCTGAAAAACACAATCAGGGCCCGCGCCTCCCGCCCTGGATCCGGATCCGGTATTCAGGACACGGTACTCAGGACGCGGTGAACCAGCTGCTCAAGGCCAGTGACCTGCATACGGTCTGCCAGGGCGCGCGGTGTCCCAATCAGCACGAGTGTTTCAGTCGCGGCGTCGCCACCTTCATGATCCTCGGGGATACCTGCACCCGCGACTGCCGCTTCTGTGCCGTCCAGTCAGGCCAGCCCCCGGCGGTCGATCCGGATGAACCCCGCCGCCTGGCCGAGGCGGTGGCCCGGCTCAAACTCAGGCACGTCGTGGTCACGAGTGTCACCCGCGATGATCTCGTCGATGGCGGCGCCCATCATTTTGCCGCCACCATCCAGGCCATCCGGAGCCAGTTGCCGGAGGCCACCGTGGAGGTGTTGACGCCGGATTTCAAAGGCGTGGAACGGGATATCGACGTGGTGTTGGAGGCCGGACCCGATGTCTTCAACCATAATCTGGAGACGGTCCGCTCATTGCAGAAGACGATCCGTCCCGCAGCCAGCTATGAGTGCTCCCTGGCGGTACTGGCCTATGCGGCGCAGCGGGGGGGGCGCACGGATGTGAAATCCGGCCTGATGGTCGGACTGGGCGAGACGGACGAGGAGGTCTATGAGGCGATGGGCGATTTGAGGCGGGCCGGGGTGGCCTTGCTGACGATCGGGCAGTATCTGGCGCCCTCGACGGCGCATGCTCCGGTCACGCGCTATGTGACGCCCGCGCAATTTGAGGACTATGCCCGGCACGGTCAGGCCCTCGGGTTCCGTAACGTGGCGTCCGCCCCGATGGTCCGTTCCTCCTATAGGGCCGAACATCAATTTCATGGCGGGGAAAAGGCGGGAGGCCCCTGTGGTTGAATATGCCGCCTATTGGGTCGCCGGGTTTTTATGCCGCACCATCCCCTTGCATTTTGCCTATTGGCTCAGTCTGCGGATTTCTGATGGGTACTTCTTTTTCGAGCGGCGGGGCCGCGCGGCGGTCACCGCCAATCTGCGGCAGGTGATGGCCTTCCGGGGACAGCACCCCACGGAGCGGGAGCTCAAGTTGACCACCCGCACCACGTTCCAGTTTTTTGGAAAATATCTGGTTGATTTTTTCCGGTTTCAGCGGCTGAGCGAAGCGGATATCAAGCGGTTGGTGACCATTGAGCATCCGGAGTACATTGAGCAGGCTTGGCAGATGGGCAAGGGAGTCATCGCGGTGACGGCCCATCTGGGGAACTGGGAGATTGGCGGGGCGGTACTGGCGGGAATGGGGTACCCCATCAATGTGGTGGCGTTGAAACAGCCCTCGGCCAAATTGAATGATTTCTTTCAGAAGCACCGGCGCAAACGGGGCATGGTGGTGGTGCCGTTGGGCTCCTCGGTCAAGCGGTTGGTGGGCGCCTTGCGACGCAAGGAATTTATAGCCCTGCTGGCCGACCGGGATTACTCGGAGCATCATGAGACCACCCTGCTGTGCGGCGCTCCGGCCTATATGCCGCGGGGCGCCTCCTGGCTGGCCGCCAAGACCGGCGCCGTGATCCTGCCGGGGTTCGTGTTGCGCAACGAGGATGATACGTTTCTGATGAAGATGTATCCGCCGATCATCCCCTTGCCGGGCATGTCCCAGGAGGCCCTTCAGGAGCAGATCAGTGCCGCGCTGGAAGACGCGATTGGCGCCTATCCCCACCAGTGGTTCATGTTCCAGCCCGTCTGGGGCGGCCTCAGCTACGGCGCCTCCGGAAAGTAAGGTTGCTGCCCCTGGGCCCCACGACAGGGAAGACTCATCTAATCTGAGTTGTGGGGCGGATGTCCCCATCCGCCTGTCTGAGGGTCCAACTGGCAACAAGGCGGATGGGGACATCCGCCCCACAGAGGGCGGCACAACAAAGGGAGGCACCCACCACCATTATAAACATTTCGTGAATTCTGTCTGATTATCTTGATTCTGCTGGATATTTAGATTGCTGCCATGGGCTCCCCGATGTGTCTCATTGCGGTTTTAGATAAAGTTTAGTAATTTTTGTTCTAGATGAATCCACTAACAACATCCAGGCCGGACCCCAGAGGGTGTGTGATTATCCCCGCCTACCGGGAAGCCGGCCGCATCGGGGCCGTGGTGGAGGGCGTCCGCGCCTTTGTTCCTGATGTGCTCGTGGTGGATGACGGGTCACCCGACGAAACCGCCGGCCAGGCGGAGCGGGCCGGGGCCATCGTGATCCGGCATGAGACCAATTGCGGGAAGGGGGCGGCGCTCGAAACCGGCTTCCGCAGCGCACGGGAGCGGGGCTTTGAGTTCGCCATCACCCTGGATGGGGACGGCCAGCATGCCCCATCGGATCTCCCGGCGTTTATTCAGGAATTCAGGAAGTCGGGGACGCCCGTTCTCATTGGGACCCGGATGTCGGATACCCGGAGCATGCCCTGGGTGCGGCGCCTGACCAACCGCTTCATGAGCTGGCTGTTGAGCCGCGAGATGGGGCAGCGGGTGCCCGACACCCAATGTGGGTACCGGCTCTATGTCCTGGCCGTGGTGCCGGAACTATCCGCCCAATCCCGGCGGTTTGCCGCCGAATCGGAAATCCTCATGGAGTTAAGCCGGCGGGGCGTCAAGATCGGATCCGTCCCCATTGCCACGATCTACGGCTCCGAGCAGAGCAAGATCCATCCCATCAAAGATGCCATCCTGTTTTTAAAAATGCTCCACCACTTCCGCAGTAGGCAGTGAGCAGTAGGCAGTGGGCAGTAGCCACGGGCCTTTCTGCCAACTGCCTACTGCTCACTGCCTACTGACCACGGCTCACTTGATCTTCATCGGGATGCCGGCGATCACGAAGAGCACGGTGTCGGCAACAGCCGCCAGGTCCTGGTTCAGCCAGCCCTGCAAGTCCCGGAAGGTGCGGCCGAGCGCCGAGTCCGGCACGATGCCCATTCCGACCTCATTGCTGACGATGATCACATCGCAGGGACTGGCGGTGAGCGCCTTAATCAGCTCCTGCTTTCGCGCCTGCACGGCGGGCTCGCCCTCCTTCAGCAGCACATTGGTCAGCCATAAGGTGGCGCAGTCGATCAATATGCCGTCGCGTTTCGGTGTGTGGGACTGGATCACCCGGGCCAGGTCCAGGGGTTCCTCCACACAGCCCCACTTCGGCCCCCGCTGCTGGCGGTGCAACTTCACCCGCTCCATCATTTCCTGGTCGAGCGTTTCTGCGGTCGCCAGATACAGCGGATGCTGCCACCCCTGTTCGGCCAGTTTCTGGGCATGAGTGCTCTTCCCGCTCCGGGCTCCCCCGAGTATCAGTGTAATGTTCATTTCATTCTCCAATATTTCAGCCTTTATCGTAATCTTAATCGTAATCTTAATCTCTGGCGATAATGCAGGGGCTTTTGTTTGGGCTTGTTTTGTCGCTGCGGATGCGACGGAGCGCATCCCTCCATTGGGAAAACACATGATATTTTCATGATTTCAATCATTAATGGAGGGTTTCGCTCCGTCGAAACCAGTGCCGGAGGGTCAAATTAATAGCCCCTGCATGATTACCTGAAAAACAGATTACGATTAAGATTAAGATTGCGATTACGATTATGAGTTGCCCAGGCATTCTTGCAACCGGGTGAGGGAGGGGGCGGTATCCTCAAACCCAAAGGTCTCCAGGGTCAGGACCCCGGTGTATGACTTAAGGGACGTCAAAAATTCCTGCACCAGCGGCTTGGGGGTCATCTCCAGCGAGTAATGCCGGGAGGTGGTGTTCGAGCCATACAGGTGGACGATCCGGGTGCGGGGCAGCCACTGGGAGACGTGCTGGCGCCAGTCATAACCCATCTGGAGCAGATGCCCCAGGTCGAGGCAGATGCTGAAGGGGTGGTCAAGCAGCAGGGGCTCGCACCAGGCGAAGGGGTAACCCAGATTCTCTACACAGAGGCGGGTGGGGTCATCCACGATGCCTGCCAGGATCCGCAACAGCGGCGCCAGGTCATGGCGCCAGGTGTTGATCCGGGCTTGCGAGGCGGTGGCCTCGATCCCCTCCAGGTGCAGGATCCACCCGTAGGGCTTCAGCGGGCGGCAGAGTTCAATAATCCGCAGGGCGGTACTCAGGAACTGCTCCCGTTCCTCGCGGTTGGCACTGCCCAAGGCCTTATCAATCGGGAAATGGATGGTATAACTCAGCTGGTGCTGTTCAGCCAGTTGGCGCAACTCCTCCACCTCCGCCGGATCCGGAAAATTGGAGGACTCCTTCGACTCGAAGAAAACAATCTCAATGTCGTCCGCATAAGGCGCCAGTTGCCGGACATTCGTGATCAGGTCGGCGGGATAGACATAGGAGGTGAGCCCGAGCCGGAAACGGCGGGGCTTGGCAAGCAGGGGAAGGGGTGGAAATTCGCTCATTTTGAACGCCATTGAATCTGGACGGTCTCCAGCGTCACCAGTCCGCCGCAGCCAGCCTCGTCGAGCAGGCGATTCAGCAGCGGTAGAAAGGCGGTGATGCGCCCGGCCTGATCCACGATTTCGACCACCACCGGGAGATCCGCCGACAAATCCAGGATGCGGGTGGATCGGAGTTTTCCGGAGGTGCCATACGACATCAGGCCCCGCAATACCGTGGCGCCCGCCAGCCCTGCCTCCTGGGCCTTGAGCACAATCACCTCATGGAGCGACGAGTGGTGATGCCGGTCGCCTTCGCCAATAAACACACGTAGCAATTTCGCTTCATTCTCCGGTTGCATAACGACCCTCCTTACGGACTCAGGACTCTTTTCACCAGCATCATTCCCAGCAGAAAGGCCACGGTGGCGCCGAAAAAGGTGCCGTTCAGGTAGAGGATGGCATGCAGCCATTCGCCATCCCGCACCATCTGGATCAGTTCATAAATCAGCGAGGAAAGCGTGGTGAAGCCGCCGCAGAAGCCGGTGGCGAGAAAGAGCCGGGTCGCGGGCGACAGCAGCTCGGTGTCGGCGGCCAGCTGGCTGACCATGCCAATCACCAGGCAGCCTGCGAGGTTGGATGCCAGCGTCCCCCAGGGCAGGCTGGCGGCAGGATGACTCAGGCTCAGGGTAAAGCCATACCGACACAGACTTCCCACCAGTCCGCCCACCCCCACCCACACAAATGGCATCATCCCGTTCATTAAAAGGAGATTATTAGAGTCTTTGGAAAACAACAAGACCGTTAAATTCGCGCTTTACGGTACGGGCGCACGACAAAACTCTTGCCGCGGGAGTCTCCGTGTCCTAACCCGGCATAACCGGAACCGAAATCAAGAGTTTGAACAGAAGATCGCAAAGATCGCAAAGTTAGCTGCGGCGACCTGCCCGCAATGCTTCGCATAGCGATGCAGGCGGGAGACGCCGCAGCTAAACTAAATAATATTTAGCTTGCGTATAGCGATAAAATAAGGTTAATCGCTTGCATGCACAAAGATTATACCAGGGCAAACACATGGAGCGAGGCAGTAATTGGTGCCGCCATTGAAGTTCACCGGCAAAAGGGACCGGGACTCCTTGAGGATATATATGAAAAATGTCTGATATGCGAATTCGAAGACCGTAAAATTCAGGTCGCCAATCAAGTCTTGGTTCCCCTTGAATACAAAGGCAAACTACTTGATCATTCTTTACGACTCGACATGATTGTTGATGATTGTCTGATTATTGAAATCAAGGCGGTCGAACGGCTCCTCCCCATTCATAAGGCACAACTCCTTTCTTACATGAAATTAATGAACGCTCCTTTGGGGCTTTTAATCAACTTCCATTCTGTAGTTCTTAAAGGTGGAATTTGCCGATTAATTTTACATGGTGCCGATTCTGAAGATGTTGATTTCTAGCTCCACCC
This sequence comes from bacterium, assembly GCA_037128595.1. Classification (NCBI taxonomy): domain Bacteria; species bacterium. The sequence goes on along the minus strand of JBAXWB010000008.1, from coordinate 16,406 downwards.
AAGGCTGCGGCGTCTTCGCCGCAGACACCTTTGCGTTCTTCGCGACTTGAGCGAAGCGGGTGTGAAAACCTCTTTGCATTTTCTTGCTGCAAGGGTAGGTGCCTGAATATATAGGGCGCCATGATAATATGGATTTTCGGGCATTATCAGGAATTTGTCACGCCCTTACGGTTCTTCTTTGGTGAGTTTAACCGTCACCGGGGTGCCTTCCTTGACCATGGTGGCAAGGGTGGTGATGTCCCAGTTCGTCAGGCGGAAACACCCGTGCGACTCGCGGCGCCCGATGGTTTCCGGATGCGGCGTGCCATGCATTCCGAACCCGGCAGCACTCAGGGTCAACCAGTAGACGCCCACCGGATTATTGGGGCCCGGTGGAATAATGAGCTTCCGTCCGATCTCCCGCGCCCGCGGGGATTCCGGGAAATTGGCGGGATCAAAGGTGTAGTTCGGGTGGGGGGCAAAGCTGACCAGGGTCAGGTCGCCCACCGGTACCTTGTGCAGCTGTTTGGCAATCGAGCAGGGGAACGAGGCGATGATGACGTGGTTGGTGTCAAAGGCGCGGACCCGGAACTGATCGCAGTCCACCTCCAGCCGGGCGGCCGGGACCGACCAGTCGGGCGGCCGGCTATTGGGAAGGGTCAGGAGGGTTCCCGCCGCCACCTCGGTCCAATTGGTAATGCCAGGATTCAGATGTTTCAGGTAAACGGGCGAGACGTGGAATTGCTCCGAGAGCACTTCCTCAAGACTCTCGCAGGCCATCGCGGGCAGGGCGGACGCTTCAAGGTAATCGGTCGGGGCCGCGCCCACCCGGGCCAGTTCCTCCTCGGACAGGGGGTGGGTGAGGGTGGCCGGTTCGAGCGTGGTCAGCAGGGCCTTGCGCGCCTGGCTGATGGTCAGGTTGTAACTGCTGGCATAATCCTTGAGGGCCTGCACCGTTTTCGAGCCTTCGCGGCCATCGATCAGGCCGACCCCGAACCCGTTCCGGTCCAGGGCCGCCTGCAGCGTCGCCATCTGCAACAACGAGGCCGGCTCGACCTTGGGACGGCCCGGCTGGCCCACCCGGCTCACCACCCCCGTAGACACCTTGACAGGCATCGCGACCGGCGTCGCCAGGGCGTACCCGCTCACTAATATCAGGAAAGAGGACTTCACCACTAATTTAAGAAACGGAGGAAATCTAGAGAAGAGTTTGAGTCCTGTATGCGGGCTCGCGAAGGAGAAAATGTTTCGCGATTTTCGCCAGTGCGGAATACGCACTGCCAAAAATCGCGAAACGCCCTCTCGGGGAATTAGGGATAATGAAGAGACGGTGCCCCGATCAGATACTTCGCTCATGTTCTTGGATTCCCGGAAGAACCGTTGCGGGATTTTTATGCGGTGTACTCGCCGCATACAAATCCCGCAACATTCTCTTTTCTTTTCTGGATTTCTTCCGTTTCTTAAATCAGTGGTGAAGTCCCTTTTTTTCAGAGATGACTCAACGGTACCTTCCCGATGGGGTACACGTTGAAGCCGATTTCAAAGAGTTCCTGGTGATTCAGGCAATTGCGGCCATCGAAGATAAAGGCCGGCTTCACCATGCTGGCGTAGATCTTGTGGTAATCCAGCGTCTTGTACTCGGCCCAGTCGGTGGTGATCGCCAGCGCATGCGCGCCCTCGGCGGCCTTGTAGGGATCCGGCTCATAGCTGATCTGGGGGCCCAGGTCCGCCAGATCCTTTTTGGCATTGCCCAGCGCCTCGGGATCCGTAACCACCACCGCCGCCCGCTCATCCACCAGGAAGCGGGAGACGCGGATCGCCGGACTCTCGCGGGTGTCACCGGTATCGGCCTTGAAGGCGAATCCCAGGATCGCGATCCGCTTGCCTGCCACGGTGTTGAACATCGTGGCAATCATGTTCCGCACAAACCGGTCTTCCTGATATTCATTCATGGTCACCACCTGCTCCCAGTAGGCGGCCACTTCGCTGAGACCGTAATGCTGGCAGAGGTAGACCAGGTTCAGGATATCCTTCTTGAAGCACGAGCCGCCAAAGCCGACGCTCGCATTCAGGAAGCGCGACCCGATCCGGGCATCCATGCCGATGGCCCGGGCCACCTCGGTCACATCCGCCTCCGTCCGCTCGCACAAGGCCGAGAGACTGTTGATGGAGCTGATGCGCTGGGCCAGGAAGGCATTGGCCGCCAGTTTCGATAATTCGCTGGACCAGACGCTGGTGGTCAGGATCCGGTCACGGGGCACCCAGTGGGCATAGACATCCGCCAGGGCCGCCTGGGCCTTGCGACCGGACTCCGTGGCGTGCCCGCCGATGAGCACGCGGTCGGGGTTTTCAAGATCCTTGACCGCGGTTCCTTCCGCCAGGAATTCGGGGTTCGAGAGCACCTCGAAATGCACGGTCTTGTTGCCCGAGTGCAGGATGCGCTCCATGGCTTCAGCCGTCCGCACCGGCAGGGTGCTCTTTTCAACCACGATTTTGTTGGAGGTGGAGTTGGCCTTGATCTCCCGCGCGGTTTTCTCCCAGTACTGGAGATCGGCGGCCCGGCCTGCCCCCTGGCCGAAAGTCTTGGTGGGGGTATTGACGCTCACGAAGATGATGTCGGCGTCACGGATCCCCTGCGCCACATCGGTCGAGAAGATCAGGTTTTTGTTGAGCGATTTCTGGACCAGTTCCTGGAGACCGGGTTCATAGATGGGGAGGCGGTCCGATTGCCAGGCCTTGATGCGGGCGGCGTCGATATCCACCACAATGACCTTGTAGTCCGGACACTTCCTGGCAATCATCGCCATCGTCGGTCCGCCCACATACCCCGCCCCAATACACAGAATTGTTTTCATAGTAATTACTCCCTAGTCGCTAAAACCCCGAATGTTATCAAAAGCAGGGTATCAGGCAACCTTTATGGCAATACCGGGATTGCAGGCGATTCTTTGACAGAATTTACAGAATGAAACAAAATGAATTCGGTCTGGTCGGCGTGCTGTAGGCTCCCTTTCTCCCATGAATACGTTTCACGAATTTCTCATAGGGCAGGGGCTGCATCATAGCCCGTATGATCTCCCCGACAGAGACCATGCCCTATGATAAATTCGTGAAACATTTTCGTAATGGCAGAGAAATCTGAAGTTGATTTCCTCCTCCCCATTCTGGCCATTTTGTTTATTCTGTCCAAAATCTTTCCGGCTTTCGTGCAGGTTACATCTTCAGTTACTTAGGAGTCGCGAAGTCACGAAAGGAATTATTTTGGTTTATCTTTTACCGTTTTTTAGCGTCTTCGTGCCTTCGCGTGAGGTCCTCTTTTCTTCGGGTTATTCGAGCTAGGTATCAATCCGAACAACTTGATTATTCCCCCGGGAATGGCTATTCCTATTCCCCTCAATCAGGAGCACATCATTATGCAATGGTTTTATGCCGAAAACGGGAAGCAACAGGGGCCGGTCGAATTTGAGCAATTGGTCGAGCTGGCGCGTAATGGCCGCTTGAAGCCCGGCGATCTCGTGTGGAATGCCTCCATGGGCAACCAATGGACCAAGGCGGGCTTCGTGCCAGACCTGTTCGAGGCACAGCCCCCGGGCCTGCCCGGAGACGTCGAGGCCATCCCTGAATGGTCCGATACCGCCACCTTTAAAAGCGCCACCCCCAATCGCGAACTGAACGCCCGGGCCCGGACGGCCTTGGATGGCAACTGGGGCAAGGCCATCGGCGGCCTGCTCGTGTACGCGCTGATCCTCGTCGTGCTGGCCTTTATCCCGGTGCTGGGCAGTGTGATCAGTTTTATGATCAGCGGGCCCCTGATGGTGGGTGTGACGTTGTTCTACCTGAACCTCGCCCGTCAGAAGCCGGCGGCGATCAGTCAACTGTTTGACGGCTTTAAGCTGTTCGGTAACGCGTTCGTTGCCTATCTCTTGATCATGCTGCTCATCCTGGCCTGGTCCCTCCCTGCCGTGGTGGTGGGCATCGCGGTGGGTATCGGGTTGGTCATGGCCGGCGTGAAGGGCGCGGTGGCGGGCGATCTTGCCGCCCTGGGGTGGGTGGTCGTGCTGGTTCCGCTTGTTTTTTTGGCGCTGATTCCGGCGATCATCGCCCAGTTCCGTTATTCGCAGACCTATTACCTGCTCAATGATGTCCCGGGCATTGGCCCGCTCGTCGCGATCCAGCGCAGCACCCAGATGATGGTCGGCAACAAGTGGAAGCTGTTCTGCCTGCAGTGCCGTTTCATCGGCTGGGCCCTGCTCTGCATTCCCACCCTTGGCATCGGCTTCCTCTGGCTCCTTCCCTACATGACCGTCAGCATGGCCGCCTTCTACGACGACGTGAAAGAAGGACTTCACCACTGATTTAAGAAATGGAAGAAATAAATGTTACGCGATTTTCGCCAGTGCGGAATACGCACTGCCAAAAATCGCGTAACGCCTCTTCAGGGCTCGAATTTTCCGAAGAACCGTTGCGGGATTTTTATGCGGAGTACCCGCCGCATACAAATCCCGCAACATTCAAATTTCTTCCATTTCTTAAATCAGTGGTGAAGTCCTTTTTACTCTTTGAAGGTCACCTCGGCCGCCCTCGGCGGCAGCGGAAGTTGGCTCTTCATGGCTTCCTTGAGATCGGCGGCGGCATCGGCATCGTACCACCAGAGCCAGTAGGCACTGCTTTCGCTGCTGTATTTGTCCAGCACCGTGGCCGGGGTGCCGAACTTGTTCCAATACACCAGCCGCTTGTAATTGATCCCCCACAGCAGGACATAGGGACACTCCTCATACAGGATCCCGTCAATCTGGCGGCACAGCTCATGGCGGGCCGCCACATCAAACATCGACTTCTGCTTCTCGATCAGTTCATCCACCGTCGCGTTTTTGAACCCCGTGATGTTCGCGCTCATCTTGCGGTCGGCCTCCTTCGACGCCCAGAGCCCCTCGGGATCCTTGTACAGGCTTGACGAAAAGCCGCCCCAGGTCATATCGAAATTGAATTCATCCATGTCCCGGGTCCAGGCGGAGGAATCCTTGGAGTCGGTCTGCATCAAAATCCCCACATCGCGCAGATCCTCGGCATAGATCGCCAGGAACTTGTCGGCCACCGATTCCCGCTCAAGGAAGCGGAATTCGAAATGCTGGCCGTCCTTCTCCAACAGGCCGGTCTTGGGATTGGCTTTCCAGCCCGCCTCGGCCAGCAACCGGCGCGCCCGCTCCTTGTCAAAGGTGAACGGGCCGTTAGGGCAGGGATGGGCGGCGTCATAAAGATCCGTATAATAGGACCGCGACAGGGCGTACTGATTATACATCAGGGCGCTGTTCATCCGCTCGCGGTTCAGCAGCAGGGCCATGGCCTGCCGCACCCGCTTGTCGTTGAAGGGCGGACGCCGCAGATTCATGGCAAAGCCCTGGAAGCCGGTAGGCTCATAATTGAACACCTTCTGGCGCACGATCCAGTTCCGGGCAAACTTCTCTGTGCTGGTCTCGTTCATCCAGAGCCGGGCGGAATAGACGGCAAAGAGGTCGATCTCACCCTTCATGAAAGCCTCAAACCCGGTCTCGGTCGAGGCGAAGAACTTGAACTTGATGGACTGGAAGTTGCAGAGCCCGCGCTGGCTGGGGGCCTGGCGATTCCACCAGTCCGCGCGCCGCTCCAAGGTGGCTGAAATGCCCTCCTTGACCTCGCCCAGCCGGTAGGGGCCGGAGACCACCGGGAACTCGAAATTGATCTTATTGAAGTCCAGCTTCTCGAAGGCATGCTTCGGCAGGATGGCAAAGCCGCCGGCGGTCAGGAGGTTGCGCCAATGGACCTCCTTGACCGCGAACCGGACGCAATGGTCGTCGACGACGGTGACGGACTCAAAGCTTTCGAAGCCGACCTTGTGGGCGCCGGTGAGGTTCGCCGGATTTCGGATGGCATCGAAGGTCCATTTGACATCCTGGGCGGTGATGGGCTGGCCATCGCTCCAGCGGGCCTTGGGATTGAGCCAGAAGGTGAAGGTGCGCTTGTCGTCCGAGATCGCCCAGCGCTCGGCCAGCCCCGGTTCCTGGCTCGGTGTCAGCGGGTTCATGGTCAGCAGCGATTCATAGAGGGAGGAAAAGAGGTCGGAGGTAAAGGTGTTGTTGTCGAGATAGAGGTTGAAGCTTTTCGGGTATTGAAAGCCGAAAACGGAGATACTGCCGCCCGGCACGGCGTCAGGCGAGGCGATGGGATTGGGCTTTTCCTGCCAGTCCGGCTTGGGAAACAGTTCCTCGGCATGGAGGGAGGTGGTGGCAAGGGCGGTTAGAATCAAACTGATAAAACGTGAGCGCATAGGGTTTTTCTCCTGGAGAACTCTCTTTTCTCGAAAATATCAGAAGAAAACGAAGACTTCACCACTAATTGAAGAAATGGGGGAAATCAAGAGAAGAGGGGGTTTCACGCGAAGCCGCGAAGCCGCGAATAGAAATAAATGTTTTGCGATTTTTATGTCTGGCGCACGCCAGCCATTAAAAATCGCAAAACGGTTTTCTGTGAATCCCCGGAATGCGCGAAGTTATGGAATGCGCGAAGCACAGGTGGCGTTCGACGTCCCGGCGAACGATTTGGCTCGTTAAGCGAACTTTACAGGCCTTCAGCCGCCGAGGACGTCGGCTGCCACCTGAAAGCCCCATGGTCCCTGTGAATCCATAGAATGCGCGAAGCACAGGTGGCGTTCGGCGCCTACCAGACTTATGCCAATACAATACGTATTATTGACATAGGCGTCTACTTCGCGCATTATGTATTCATGACAAGCCTGACAGATTCCATTGCCTGTGTGGAACAGTTTCACCTGTTGTTTCTTGATCAACTAGGCCGGAAGCTCGATAAGCGCCATTATGCCCTTAAAGGGGGCTGTAATCTCCGGTTTTTCCTCAAAAGCATTCGCTATTCCGAAGATATTGACCTCGATGTCCAGTTGATTCCCGTGAACGTGCTGCAGGATCGTGTGAATCAGATCCTTACGGGGGTGTCGTTGGCGAGGATATTGCAGGCTCGGGGGATGGCGATCACGCATTGTTCCGCCCCCAAGCAAACAGAGACGACCCAGCGCTGGAAATTAGCCCTTTCCGTGCAAGGCTCAGAATTACCCCTGCATACAAAAATCGAGTTCTCTCGACGAGGGATTACAGACCCCGTCGTTTTTGGGCCTATTGACAGTCTCCTTATCCGGGATTATCAGCTGACGCCTATTCTCGCCAATCATTATCCTTCCGAATCCGCCTTCCTTCAAAAAGTGAATGCCTTGATTCATCGCTCCCAAACTCAGGCCCGGGATGTGTTCGATCTCGATCATTTGATCCGGTCAGGCGGTTCGTCTCAGGGGCTGGTTCTGCCACCCCATTGGCGCGACGCGCAGCAAAATGCATTGGGGCTCTCCTATTCCGTTTTCAAAAGCCAGGTGGTTTCGTACTTGGCGCCGGATTACCAGGCACAATATGACCGTCCCGAAATATGGGATGCGATGGTCCTTCGTGTGGTGGAGGCCCTGAATGGAGCGACGTCGTGAGACTCGTTGATGCGTTAGGCGTGCTTCAGGGGCTCGATCAGGCCGTAGTCGAGACTGGCGACGCGGCGGTGATGCTGGGGCTCAGTAAGGCGCATGCAAGCAAAATGCTCGAACGGCTTGCGAGGGCCGGGCAACTTTTAGCACTGAGGCGTGGGGTGTGGGCATTCCCGGGGCGACTGGAACTGATGGCGGCTCCCGGGCGACTTACTGCCCCGCAACCGTCTTACGTATCCCTTCAAAGCGCGCTCTATCACCATGGTATGATTTCACAGATTCCCGCCTCAATGTATGCGGTCTCCCTGGCGCGCACCCGCCGTTACACTACCCCGCTCGGGGCCGTCTCAATTCATCACGTGTCGCCGGATTTCTTTTTCGGGTTTGAAACCCTGGGGGAAAAGGGGATTCGGATGGCACAACCAGAAAAGGCCTTGCTGGATGTGTTCTATCTGGCCCCCACTCGCACCCGTCTGTTTTGCCATCTTCCGGAGGTGGAGCGGCCTGACGGATTTGATGTGCTCCGGGCACAGCAGATGATCGCTCGCATTCCTTTTCTTGCGCGCAGAAACATGGTAGCTGAACGATTCAGGTTGTGGCTGGAAACGACTTAAACCTGCATCTAAAGACTGCGCGCAGCTCAGGTGGCGATCTCCATCCTCTTTAATGGAGGGTTTTGCTTGCTACTCTGCGAAGTCAGCGAAAACTTCCTTCGCTACGAAGCACGAGCTGTCAAAACCTCTTCTGTAGTAACCGGCGTCCCGCCGGTATGCCTCGAATCAGCCACCTGAAAGCCCAATAGCTCCCGTGAATCCATAGAATGCGCGAAGCACAGGTGGCGTTCGGCGTCCCGGCGAACGATATTGGCTCGTTAAGGGAACTTTACAGGCCTTCAGCCGCCGAGGACGTCGGCTGCCACCTGAAAGCCCCATGGTCCCCGTGAATCCATAGAATGCGCGAAGCACAGGTGGCGTTCGACGTCCCGGCGAACGATGCCGATTGCATAGCCGCCAGCATGGCCGCCCAGGGCCTATATTTTGGCCTATTTTGAAGCTGCGGATGCGACGGAGCGCATCCCTCCATTGTGAAAACACATGATATTTTCATGATTTCAATCCGCAGGATCCCCGCAGGAACCTCCCCCACTTCTCTCTTGCCCTCCAGCCCCATCCCCTACCATAATGCCCGCCAGATATGAGCCATCATCTCCATCATTCACTCTGGAAGCGGCCGACTTTCGTCCGTCTTCCGTCCTCTGTCTTCCGTCTTCTGTCATCTGCCCACTGCTCACTGCCCACTGCCCACTGCCTACTGTCTACTGCCCTCTGCCTACTCTCCCTCCCCTCCCTTGCCATCACCGAGCCCGCGCGGCTCCCACAAGGCCGCCCCGCCTCCTCGCTGCCCGCTGCCAACCGCCCACTGCCTACTGACTCCCCCTCCTCGCTGCCTGCTGCCAACCGCCCACTGCCCACTGATTCCACACTGCCTACTGACTCCCCCTCCCCACTGCCCACTGATTTCGCCCGCTACGCGGTCATCGTCACCCGCATGCCCTTTGGCGACGAGACCGCAGCCGCCGCCCTGGCCGCGGCCACCGCCACCGCGAATCAGCCGGCGGTCGACAGTTTCGTCAAGCCCCTCAAGATGTGCGCTATCACCCGCAACCGCTTCAATGGAAAAGTGCAAGTCGGCATTGTCAACACCCTCACCAAGAAAAACTATTTCCTCTACGAGGGCGATACAGAAGATGGAATGGAGCTGGTGAAGGCCGACTACGAAGGCGAAAAAGCGCTGGTGCGCAAAGGCGCCGAAGAGGTCTGGATGGATATGACCGCGATCGTGGCTTCTGCGACGCCGGTGGTGAGCCCTGCGCCCGGCGGCGGGTTCGCCCGGCGTACGATGGCGCCTCCGCCTGCGCTAGCAGCACCTGGGCCGGCGCAGCCTGATAAGCCTCGTTTGACGGGCGAGGCGCTCAAGGAACATTTAAAAAACTATCAGATGGACTTGATTCGTGCCGGTGGCAAAAAAGGCCCGCCGTTACCAATGGCATTGACGCCGGAGATGGATGCGAAGTTAGTCGAAGAGGGTGTTCTGCCTAGCGTGGAGTAGCTTTTTCTTCAATGTGGGGGATCCCCCTCCTCAATCCTAATCCTAATCGTAATCCTAATCGTAATCATAATCGATTTTCCGCCGCGATTTTCTTGTCATGAACTGCTGACGACGCTAACGTCTTCCGCCATGAAAACAAACTTTGATCACGAGCGGCTGGACGTTTACCGAGAGGCGATTGCATTTGTAGCCTGGGCTGATGAACTTCTGGAACGTATTCCCAGAAACCTTGCGGCACATAACCAGTTAGACAGAGCATCGACGTCCATCCCCCTGAATATTGCGGAAGGTAACGGCAAGTACACGGCAGCGGATCGGTGTCGTTTTTTTGATATTGCGCGTGGGTCTGCATTGGAGTGTGCCGCTTGCCTGGACGTGCTCGTCACTAGAAAACAGCTCGTGGATGTCGACGATGGCAAGTCGATTTTGGTAAGAATTGTATCCATGCTCGTGGGGCTCATTCGCAGTACTTCGCCCAGCCGCGTCTATGAGACTCAAGCGACCTACAGCACAGGAAACACGGAATCAGTCGATTAAGATTACGATTATGATTACGATTACGATAAAGAGGAATCCTCATAGAAGTGTTATGCGGCACTCCATTCCTTCCTCTCGTAAATAATTCGAGTTGTTTGAAGCGGGCTAAAGGATTAATATACTGACTGGATTGAGTGAGATAAAAAAACAAAAAGAGTGAAAAAAGTAGTTGATGCTTCGAAGAGGGCATCGTATAGTATGTGCAAGAAGGAACAGCGATAAATTTAACGGGGAGAATTACCATGAAAAAGCTAAGCGCAATTCTAGTGGGTATGAGTTTGGTAGCGGGGGCTGTAATGGCCGCGGAACCAGTGACGAGTGTTAATGTGGTGGGGTATCAAAAGTATTCGGCTGCTACTGGTTCATTGTCGTTGGTTCGTTGTGATTTTCTTCCGGTTGGAAGTGGGGTTATGAACGTAAGCAACGTGCTTGGCAATACATTGCCTGTAGGTACCCAATTGTACTTCTGGAATGGCTCGGGATATCAGATTGATACGTATTCTTCGGCAGATTCTGGTCCTCCGTTTTTTACTTTGTCAACGAATTGGTCAGTTGGTACGAATGAACTAAAGCCTGGTTCTGCTTTTTGGGTCAGATTGCCCGCGAGTGCTCCGCAATCGGCGTATGATTTTGTGATAGCAGGTGAAGTGCCTGGTAATGCGCGACAGCCGTCGAATTCAGTTCCGGTAGCACCTGGATTAAATATGATCGGGTATTCCTATCCTGTTGATACGGTCTGGACTAATACCTCCCTTTCAAAGCAGGCCGTTGTTGGTGATCGGCTGTATGTTTGGAATGGTTCTGGGTATGGCGTTCATAACTATCAAGTGTCTGATTCTGGTCCTCCATTCTTTACTCTGTCAACAAATTGGTCCGATCTGAATCTGGTATTGAAAACAGGAGAGGGCTTTTGGTATAGTCGCGAAGCAAGTGCTTCTGGCATTATCTGGAATGAATCTGCGCCATATTCTCTTCCGTAATATGATTGAACTCAGATAGCTTATATGATGAAAAAAATAACACTGTTTGGAATGTCGATAATATAATTGAACTCAGAGGGCTTATATGATGAAAAAAATAATACTGTTTGGTATGTCGATTTTTTTGTCCGGTATTGCAATGGCGAGTATTTCGATTAACCTAACGCTTACCGGAAACGTTGATAATGGGACTGTTACACCTTGGTCTACTTCAGATCGCTTGGTTCAATTGATATGGTCTAAGGATGCGCCTGTGTCGTCGGCAATTTTTGGGACAACAGATTATTTAGCTACGGGGGAGTACCTGTTGTGGAGTTCTACGGCATTAGCATACGGGAAGTCACTTACTGATATGGATGCTGCTGCGGTGTATTCTACCAGTGCTCAGTATTCAGGATCGCAAGATATTAATTCGGGTTATATTTTCGCTCGAGTATTTGGTTCATCAACAGTGGTTAGTTCAACAAAATACTTTGAGTCGGTGTATAGTGCTTCGGTGCCTGGGACGTTGACCTCGTACTCAGCTTTGGATCCATCATCAGTAATTAACTATAACATTTCATCAGTATCGCAGACTGCAGCTACGCAAACTATGACAGTCGTCCCCGAACCCTCCTCTGTGGCCTTGTTTGCCTTGGGCTTGGGTGTGCTGGCGTTACGGCGTAAGTTACGCAAATAATCCTGAAACTTATTTGCTTCGTGAAAGGCTCTTGGGGAAACCCAAGAGCCTTTTTAATTTGGCGCCCGGCAGGAAAACTCCAGGGACAGGCAAATAGTAAACTAACTAGAAAACGTTAGGTAAATAGCGGATCGTCAAGAAGGTATCGTGTAGCAAGAATTTCTTAAATCAGGTGTTCCTGCGCGCTTTGGCGTCTGAATTAAGTGTTGGGTATAGCCTGGACCCTCATTGCGTGAACTGGCGGGCATCAACAGCGGCTGAATATGAGAAGCTCGGTGGTAATTTCTCGCCACCTGCATTGCAAATGGTTCTCATCGGCGCTAGGGAGCGTGGCGTGAAAACCATTTTGCCTGTCCGCAGGTTGCCAGCGCCTCCTGTGGTGAAATAAAAGTGGTGCCGGGGGGGACAGTCCCTGACCATCCGCATGTGGGAGGGGCGCTATGCGCCGCGACAGGCTCACAGGGGTATCTGAGCCGGACAAGAATCGCCGCGCGTAGCGCGCCTCCCACAACAGTCGCCCAGACAGTTTGTCAGGGCCAGTCCCTGAAGCCTTCACGGGGATCACTCCTCCGTGATGAGCCGCTCCAAATCGGTATTCAGGGCTTGCGCAAATCGCCTTGCCATGGCGCGGGTCAATGCCCGTTTTCCACTCTCATATTCACTTACCATATTCTGGCGGATGCCAACCTTCCCGGCTAGTTCCGACTGGGTCATTTCTGCCTTGAGTCTGGCACCAGCCAGGAGATGGCCGGTCCGGTTCGGGTTCATTTCTCGCCAAAATTCGGTTTTATCAATGGGGAGGCTTGCGTCGTGATGGGGGGTTAAGATATTCACCTCAAATTTGCGTTGGATCCAATTCAGTAATTCAATCGGATTCTCGCCGCTAAGGGCCATTTCAATATGGGGCTTTTTCACGACTGCCAACATAATACACCTCGATTTCGATTGTGTTCTTTTCCCACGAAACTCCAGGGACAGGCTAATAGTAAGCTAGTTATTTACAAACTAACTAATACAGTATAGAAGTATGCGTAGTTGGGGCAATAATCCCAGGGAGAAAGACTATGCGTACAGCCAGGATAGTTGAGGAGGGGGCAGCCTATTATCATGTAATCTCGCGGGTGGTAGGGCGAGCCTTTGTTTTCCATGATGATACAGAGCGGGAGCGGTTCAGGAAGATTCTTCGGGCTGTAGAAGGGTATTCCGGCGTGCAGATATTGACCTTTGCCATTCTTTCCAACCACTATAAAACTCCAGGGACAGGCTAATAGATCGTAAGGCCGGCGTCCCTGCGGACTGATGCGACGTTGCCGGGTTCGAGTGGTCTCATTATCCTCCCAGACGTCGTTAGATGCGGTTTTCCAGGCCGTTGCCAAGGCACGCTCGGAAAATGATGCGATGGTGATTGCGGTCGTTTCGCTCAAGAAGACGGATAGCATGATTCTTGCCGACTCTGATCACGCCTTGGCGGTTTTGAATGCGGATGCTGTTAAGAAGGTATCGGGCAGCAAGAAATTCTTAAATCAGGTCTTCCTGCGCGCTCTGGCGGCTGAATTGGGAGATGGGTATAGCCTGGATCCTCATCGCGTGAACTGGCGGGCATCCTCGCCGGCCGAGTATGAGAAGCTCGGTGGTAATTTCTCTCCGCCTGCATTGCAGATGGTTCTCATCGGCGCCAGAGAGCGTGGCGTGAAAACCATTTTGCCTGTCCGCAGGTTGCCAGCGCCTTCCGTGGTGAAATAACGAGTCGCCAAGGACAGTCCCTGACCATCCGCATGTGGGAGGGGCGCTACGCGCCGCGACAGGCTCACAGGGGTATCTGAGCCGGACAAGAATCGCCGCGCGTAGCGCGCCTCCCACAAAAACTCCAGGGACGGGCTAATAACTCAATAGGGACACACAAATAGTTCCCATTTCCGTGAAATTTCGGTCTGATCTGGGTGCATGCATACGCCGGGGACGTCGAATGCCACCTTGGCTGATGCGCCGGTGGTCGGGTTCGTTCAGGACGGGTCGCCTGGGCCAGTCCCTAATCAGATTCTTCCCAACCATGAAAGGGTTGAATTCGAAAGCCAGGGGTGAAACCCCTGGAACCATGGGCGCGAAGTTATCGATACACTTCGCGGCGATGGCCGATTTTCAGGATCAAAACAATCACTTCCATGTCATGGATGTGGTATATGATTCTATAATTACCCACCCGAACTCTCCAGTATTCATGCTGGCCTTTGAGCTTTTTAACACCCGGCGGTCGCGGATTGTCGGCAAGGGCTTCAAGTTGATGCAGGATACGAAGCTTGAGTGAGCGGTCAAGACCTTGAAAGGATTTTTCCGCAGACCTCTCTAAAATAACGGTGTATTTCATGCCAATCCGGCATTGCGCTTTGCCTGGACCAATGTCACCGATTGGGTCGTATCTTTTAGGTGCTGCGCATAGATGGCTTCAGCGTCACGTATATCCTTGAGGTCTTCCATCGCTTCGAGAATATCAGGCGGCATCATGACTGCAATCGTTTTCCGGCCCCGTTTCAGCACGACGGATTCATGTCCTGAAGAGACTTTGTGGAGGGCTATTTCAAATTCCCGCCCTGGATGATTTAACGTAAGCGTTGTCATAAATTTCTCTAAATGATTATTCTTCAATATACAACTTTGCTTACGGTATGTCAATGTCCTATATTTAGCTAATGCACAGAAGACGACAGGGACAGTCCCAGACCATCCGCATGTGGGAGGGGCGCTACGCGCCGCGACAGGCTCACAGGGGTGTCTGAGCCGGACAAGAATCGCCGCGCGTAGCGCGCCTCCCACAAAAAACTCAAGGGATCAGGCTAATAACTCAATAGGGACACACAAATAGTTCCCATTTCCTTGAAATTTCGGCCCGATCTGGGCTTATGCATTCGCCGAGGACGTCGAATGCCACCTTGGCGGATGATAGTGAGCGTTGAGCACTGGTGGCAGCCGGCGTTACTAATCTTCGAAGTAGCGGACCTTCGCTACGTAGTAGAGTCCCTGCCGGCTGATGCGAGTGAGCTATGGGGCGGCGCAAATTGTAGAAACTCCAGGGACAGGCTAATAGTAAGCTAGTTATTTACAAACTAACTAATACAGTATAGAAGTATGCGTAGTTGGGGCAATAATCCCAGGGAGAAAGACTATGCGTACAGCCAGGATAGTTGAGGAGGGGGCAGCCTATTATCATGTAATCTCGCGGGTGGTAGGGCGAGCCTTTGTTTTCCATGATGATACAGAGCGGGAGCGGTTCAGGAAGATTCTTCGGGCTGTAGAAGGGTATTCTGGCGTGCAGATATTGACCTTTGCCATTCTTTCCAACCACTATCATGCCTTGTTGTATGTTCCGGAACGGCAAACGGTTGAAGATGGCGAGTTTGGGAGGCGGCTGTCGTTCCTCTACGACAAGACGGTGGTGGAGAATCTCCTGACGCATATCGCTGGATTGCGGCAGGGTGGGCGTCAGGAGGAGGCGGAGCTGGTGAAAGCGCCCTACGTTCGACGGATGTATGACCTGGCGGAGTTTATGAAGGCCCTTAAGCAGCGGGTGAGTATTTCTTATAATCGGCGACATGCCCGCGTGGGGACGTTGTGGGAGGAGCGATATAAGAGCGTTTTAGTGGATGGCTCGCCTGGCGGGTTAAGTGCAGTGGCGGCATACATTGATTTGAATCCCGTAAGAGCAGGGTTGGTGGGTGATCCTAAGGATTATCGTTTTACTGGCTATGGGGAGGCGATGGGCGGTTCGAAGCTGGCGCAGGTGGGGCTTGGAGTGGCACTTGGCGAGCCTGGCGTCTGGAGTGAGGTAGCCGGGCGGTACCGTCAATTACTGTATGTAAAAGGGGAAACTCGAGGCGTGACAGCCGTTGGGAAGCCGATTCGACCCGGCTTTAGTATGGACGCGGTCGAACAGGTTGTGGCACTGAAGGGGAAATTGCCGATGAATGAGATGCTACGCTGTCGGGTTCGATACTTTACGGATGGTGTGATCTTTGGGAGTCATGCCTTTGTTGAGGATGCGTTTCGGCGGCACCGGCAGCATTTCAGCGCCAAGCGGGAAGCGGGTGCGCGGACGATGAAGGGTGGGGATTGGGGCGATTTATTTACCGCCCGGAAGTTGCGGGTGAATGTGATGGGCGATCCAGAACCTGCCTAAAGGATTTATTCTGAGGAATTGAGGGGATGAGCCGATGCCGGTGCAATGCCGGACTGTTCGGGTATTGTCCGCACTGCGGCAATATGGTCTGCTTTCACGGGATTTCGAGCTGATAAGTGGATCTGGCGAGGGTGGAGTGGCTTGATTCTCGATAAACGGGCATCAGGGATAACGCGAGTAAGAATTCAAACAACCAATACGAAGGCGCTGAGTGGTGAGGCTACTCTATTAGGCTGTCCCTGGATTCCCTGGATTCCCTTTGAGAATCTCTCGCTCTGACAAGGGGCCAGAATGGATTGATAGTGTCAATAAAAGCAGGCCGCTAGCGGGTTTGTGGCGAGTCCATGGCCTGACTTCGATGGGTTGCTTAAACTGTTAAGCTGGCCGCGGCACTCGGAAAGTGCACCAGTCGGCATTCGGAAAGTGCACCACCTT